>JAQUSE010000030.1 GCA_028715235.1 Candidatus Omnitrophota bacterium
AAACTGGTGTCAGGCACAAATGACAATTATTTTGTCGAATACGAAATCGCAAGCGAGTGCCGCATCCCAGGTGTTTTAAGCTATGATAATGGAAAAATATTATGTGGTATAGCTACTTTGAATGGTGCGCATGGCTTATACCATTATTTCATGCGCATTCAATATGCCGGCTCGCAAGAATCCGCATATAATAAACAAGCAAACGCAAAAGGATATTATTTTAAAGATGGCATTCTGGGCGAGCTGTTGTCATTGTTTTCCCTTTATTTTCAATGTCGATTTTATTTAATCGCAACTTATCAGGGACAGTTAAGTGATACGGGATTAAAAATAAAAATACCGAATGACTTTTTGTATCGGTCATGCAATCCCAAAATACACCCTAAAATATTCCACAATAATAAGAACTTCGCGATAGGCTTATCAGATTTTTTGGATTCGATAAAGTCATTAAAAAACGACATGCATCAACAATTTATTTTATCATGCTATCATTATAGCAGCGCATTAAGAGAAGTTGGTATTGATGGCGAAATGGTTTTTATCAGGTTAGTATCATCTATAGAAACACTTTTAAAAGATTTTGAATTACGAGCCAGAGAAAATCCTTTAAACGGAAATAATTTTAATCGGCTATTCTCCAAATGTAAATTTACTAACTCGCAAATGATGCATCTCCGACAGCTTTTATGTGTGGACAATAACGGATCGATAAAGATAGAACGAATTCGGCGAAAATTCATAAGATTTATCGAAAGGTATTCTAAGGGCTTTTTACGAGGAGGAAATTGGAAGGCAAAACACTGTAAAATTACAAAAGCAAATTTTAGGAGCGTTCTCGGGGCTATCTACGATGCAAGATCGGCATATTTACACAATGGCGAACCAATGTATTTAAGCCAATTTATGGGACAGTTTTATAAATGGGATACCGATCCTAGCTGCGGTATGATTATAGATAATAGAAAGATTTCAAAATCGCGAAAATTACCATATGCATATTGGTTTGAAGATCTCGTAAGGCATTGTCTATTGAATTATTTGAAAATAAACAAAGGAAAATAATTAATTTATGGAAGAAGCGTACTATCCCGACATAAACCGCGCGGCGGTGATCGTGAAGCTTAAGAAACCGTTTATTGACTGGCTTGTCTATTCCAGCAAGGAATACGATGGTCCCGGTCGAGAGTTGAGACCGGAGGAGATCAAAACTGATGGGTTCGATTCAAAGCATGTCTATCTTGTCCCGGCGTATGATGAGATAGAAAAATACGAGAAGTACATAAAAAAGCATTGTGCTGAAATATTTGAGGAGGAGCTTTTCGGATGGTATACGGATCCGGAGATGTGGCCGAAGGATAGGTCATGGAAGGTATTCAAGGAATGGTTTGATTATGAGGTTCAAACGATGGTCTTTGATACAACCCCCGACAAGCCAATCGAACTCGAGGAATAATTTAAATCTTTACAGGGTCCTTTGGAGGCGGGTCGGGGTGCAGGTCGGGCGAGCGGCGGTGAGTCAGTGATTATAGGTTTAAAAAAGCGTGTCCATGTCAATCTTTTTGGGTATCCCCTGTCTGTCGTGCCAATAGGGGCAAAAACGGCGCACCCGACGGAGATTGATCGATACTCTGGTGTAAAGGTATGTTTGTTTGACAGTCAAAAATAGCGATTTTAGGGACAATAATGGTGGGATTGTTCCTCAAATCTCCTTGACTTCCGTTAACCCCGGGCGTACGATACTCAAAATACGATAGTTACATATAAGGAAATTTATGGTCAGGACAAAGATTATCTGCACGCTCGGCCCGGCGTCATCAAGCGAAACAGCGGTCAGGAAGATGATGCGCGCGGGCATGGATGTCGCGCGCTTGAATTTCTCGCACGGTAAACCGCAGGAGTTACTCCACAAAACAGGCCTCATACGTCTCTTAAACGCGAAATATAACAGGCGCGTAAAACTTCTCGGAGATCTTCAGGGCCACCGCATAAGGATAGGTGATCTCGCTATGCCTCTTGAGCTTAAGAGACGCAAGATCATATGGCTTACCCAACAAGAGGTAAGCAACTCGCGCGAAAAGATACCTTTTGATTATATGGGCCCGCTAGGCAGTATAAAGGACGGATCCCAAGTATTCATAGACGACGGAAACATCGCCCTGGAGGTTATCGGACGGACAATGAGCAGCCTGAAGACCAGAGTAGAGATCGGCGGCCTGCTGAAAGGGCGCAAAGGGGTGAATATTCCTGAAGCCAGGCTTGAATTCGGCGGCATAAGCCGGAAGGATATCGATGATATATCTTTTTGCGAAAAACACGGGGTGGAATATATCGCCCAGTCGTTTGTGCGCGCCGGGAATGATATTTTAGATGTAAGGGGATTGCTTAAGAAAGGGTCGCGGTGCCGGGTCATCGCCAAAATAGAGAATAGGGAAGGTATAAAAAATATAGATGAAATAATCAAGGTCTCGGACGGCGTCATGATAGCGCGCGGGGATATGGGCGTATCTCTGCCCATCTATGAAATTCCCGTTATTCAGAAGATGATAATAAAAAAATGCAACCGCGCCGGAAAATTCGTTATCACCGCGACACAGATGCTTGAGAGCATGACCGAAAGCCTCCGGCCTACCCGCGCCGAGGTGACCGATGTGGCAAACGCCATAATAGACGGCACGGATTTTGTCATGCTTTCCGCCGAGTCGGCCGTCGGAAAATACCCGGTCGAGACAGTCGCCATGATGAACGATATTATAAAGTTTACAGAAGGGTACCTGAAACGGCCGATGCGGGAGATATAAGTGTCGTATTTAAAAGTATGCGTTCTTAGAAGCGGCAGCGGCGGTAATTGCGCCGCTATATGGACGGCGAGATCCGGTATCCTGATCGATTGCGCGGGCTTAAGTTTGAAGGAATTCGAAAAAGACCTGAGCGGTATCGGGCTGGATCCATCACGGTTAAGCGGTATAGTTATAACGCACGGCCATGAAGATCACATCTGCAAAAATACTTTTAAGATAGCCCTCCGCTACGGGATACCGATCTATATCCACCATGACACATATCAAGTCGTCAGGGAAAGATATTGCATAGAAGACCGTCAATTTAAATTGACGCATCATACGGATAAGCCTTTTATGATAAACGACCTGAAGATCACACCCTTTAAAACATTCCATAACGGCGGCTATGCGGGCAAGCCGTTCGGTTTTTGTATAGAGCATAGACAGAAGAGTTCGCGCCGAAAGGTGGGCTTTTTAACGGATACTAGCAAGGTAACGGACAGCATGGTCAGGATGCTGCATGATTGCAAATGCCTGATAATCGAATGTAACCATGATGCTGATCTGGCGCAGGAAATATCGCCGGACCAGTTGACCTGGAGAGAGCACCTTGATAATGAGGCCGCGGCCGAAGCACTGGTAAAGATAAAAAACGGCTCTGCCGACAGCTCCGCGTTAAAGTACGTCTTCCTGGCGCATATAAGCGAAAGGCACAACGAGCAAGGAACCCTCATCAGCCGGATATCGGATAGCGCCGGTAAAGATAATATTACGGGCTGCGACCTGATGTTAACCTATCGCGGGAAAAGGACGCAGGTTAAAGATATACTATGAAACTATTTACAAGCCGGACAATAACCGCGGACCAGCTGCCGTCGCATATCGAAATAAACGATGAATTCAAGTCGGCGTTCCGCCTTATGGAGTATACCAGGGAGTGCATTTATATAACGGGTAAGGCAGGCACCGGCAAATCCACCCTTCTGAAATATTTCAAGGCCAATACGGGCAAAAAGATAATCGTGCTCGCCCCGACAGGTGTCGCCGCGGTCAATGTAGGCGGCCAGACTATCCATTCTTTCTTCAGGATGCCTCCGAAGATCATCCAGAAGGACGCGATAAAGCGCCTAAGAGACAGGACCCTGATCGAGAACCTCGATATGGTGATAATAGACGAGGTATCGATGGTTCGGGCGGATCTTATGGACGGCATCGACTACGCGCTGCGCCTCAACCGCGGCAAGATGAAGATACCGTTCGGCGGCGTCCAGATGGTATTCTTCGGGGATCTCTTCCAGCTATCTCCCGTAGTCGAGCATGAAGCGAGGGAATTGCTGGAGGAGCGCTACGCGACTCCATATTTTTTCAGCGCTAAAGTATTTAACGATTGTAATTTGAGATCGATCGAGCTATCTACTATATACAGGCAGAAAGACAGTTCATTCATGGAGCTATTGAACAGGATAAGGAATAAAGAATATACCGAAGAGGATCTTAATATATTAAACGGGAGGGTGCAGAAGGACGCCGCGGCTCCTAAGAAAGACCATACGGTGATATTGACGACGACGAATAACCTGGCCAACATGATAAATCAGGACCGCTTATCGAAGCTTCCCGGTAGGGAAGTAACATACGAGGCTATGAAGTCCGGTAAATTCGAAGAGTCGGCGTATCCGTGCCCTACAGCGTTGAAACTTAAAAAAGGCGCCCAGGTAATATTGATAAGAAACGATCCTAATAAGCAATGGGTTAACGGCACGCTCGCGAAAGTCGTCGCCCTGTCGGACGATTCGATAGTCGTGGACATAAACGGGTGCGTCTGCGATGTCCCTATCGTCAAATGGCAGAAGATCGAATACAGTTATAACGAGGAAGAGGACAAGATAGAAGACGAAGTCGTAGGCGCTTTCGCGCAATATCCCATAAAGCTTGCCTGGGCAATAACTATCCATAAGAGCCAGGGGCAGACTTTCGATAAGGTCATAATAGATCTCGGGCGCGGCGCGTTCACTCACGGCCAGCTGTATGTCGCGCTTAGCAGGTGCACCAGCCTTGGAGGCATACTGCTCAAACGGCCGGTGACGCAGAGCGACGTCATATTCGACGAGCGTATCTACTATATAAAGGAGCGGTTTGCCAGCCTGTTTTAAGGTAAGCGTCTGAGTATGGAACTTTTTCTGATACCGCCTTGTCTAAACATATAGAAAGGAGGCGGATATTATGAAAAATATTTTTAGGCTCAGATCTTTGGCTGTGTTATGCCTGGTGCTCGCGTTGGCTTGCTCAGAAGCGTACGCACAGGGGGGAGGTTCCGCATGGCGCGGTTCCGGTGGAGATGGACCTAGAGGAGGAGAGGCAAGAGGAAGAGGCGGATGGCACCACTATAGTAACGGGCACTGGTACAGGGACGGTTTGTTGTGGTTCGATACGGCTGTTTCGGTTCTCGCCATTGGCGCGCTTATCGACAGGCTGCCGCCGAGATACACGACCGTGGTATACGCGGGCGTACCGTATTATTACGCCGAGGGCTATTACTACAGGCCGTATGATCGGGGCGGCTATATAGTTGTCCAGCCGCCGGTCATAGTTCAGCCGGCCGCGGCCTTTACCGCCGCTTCGCCGGATACGGTAACCATAAATATCCCGAATTCGAAAGGCGGCTTTACACCGGTCGTTTTGAGAAAAGCGGGGACCGGATATATCGGGCCGCAGGGCGAGTATTATTCCGATAATCCTACGGTGGATCAGTTAAAAACATTATACAGCGGAAAATGAAATTGTGGTAATATAGGACAAACAAAGGAGCGGGCGTATGAATTCATTAAGAGTAGCGGTTATCGCGGCCATTCTGGTCGCAGTAGTTTTTGGCGGTATTTCTTATGCGGATCAGGGCAGACAAGGCAGGCACGGAGACCGGCAGGATAAATGCCAGACGGAGCTGAAGGACCTGAAGGATGCCGCAACGGCCCTCCAGCAATCCAATCCCGATCTGGCTAAAGGGCTGAACGAGCTTGTAGCTGAAAACGAAAAGAAGATGCAAGAAATGGCCGATATGAAGGCGAAGTGCGAGGCCAGAACGAAACTCCTCAGGGATTCGGCAGCGTCCCTTCAGAAGGCGAACCCGGAACTGGCGGAAACATTGTGGGATATGAGCAAACCCCGCCCAATGAGGAAGATGGGCTACGGACAGAAAGAATGCCCTATGCGTATGATGGGTCCACGGGAAGAGTAGATTTTATAAGACAGGCGATCGAAAAGCGCCGCGATGATTAACCGCGGCGCTTTTTTATTCATAGAATGACCATCTTTTTCGCGAGCCTTGCAATTTTATGCTAATTTATGGTATTGTTTTTCAGGAGGGTCGCCGGTAAAAGCGACGGGCTGATGAGCACACACTGAGGGTTGCTATGAATATATTCAGGTTCCATAAGGCTGAAAAGTTCCCGCCTATGGTAAAGGGCATCGAAAAATATGAGAATTTCTCCGTCGTCAAGCTTGCGGGGGCGTTTGATTTTGATACTATGCCCTCCATCGAGAGGGTTATAAGAGAACATAAGGGGCATGGACATATCGACCAGGATGTAGTCCTCGATTTTAAAGAAGTCACGCATATCGATACTTCAACGTTGGCCGTGTTGATCTATATCATGAATACATTAAAACAAGGGCAAAGAAAGCTGTGCCTGATAAATTGCGGTAAGCTGGTAAAAGATTATATAAAAATAAACAGATTACAATCCGTTATCCATGTTTACAGGTCATTGAAGGATGTGCCTTGTAAAACGGAATAATAAGGGTATAATAACCACTCATACAAAACGAAAGATACCTTCAGGGAGAATGAAATGCCGGAAGAAAAATATTCGCATAAGGTAGTAAAAAAGATCCGGTTCAGGATACCGGATGTCCCGGGAGCGTTAGGCACCCTTGCCATCGAGCTCGGCATAGAAGGCGTGACTTTAGGAGATATCACTAAGATACACCTGACGTCAAACTATATAGTAAGGGATATCATAGCGTTCTTCGATGACGAAAAGCACTTTCTTAAAGCGATAGCCTCAGTCAAGAAGCTCAAAGGTTATAAGATATTGGATATACAGGATGAGGTCTTAAACCTGCACAAAGGCGGAAAGATAGAGGTGAGATCCCGAGTGAAGGTTGAGACTCTCAATGACCTGCGCATGATCTATACTCCGGGCGTCGCGCAGGTCTGTAATTATATTGTTGCCAATCCCGCCGCGGCGAGAAAATATACATCCATAGGCAATACCGTATGTATCGCGACTAATGGCTCCGCCGTCCTGGGATTGGGGGATATAGGGGTCCTGGCCGCGATGCCGGTAATGGAAGGGAAATCGATAATACTGAATAAGATGGCGAACGTGAGCTGTGTCCCGCTGTTGATGCAAAGCGACGACGCCGGTGAGATTGTCAATGCGCTTTCCTGCATCGCGGAAACATTCGGCGCTATCATGATAGAAGACGTCAAGGCGCCTCTCTGTTTCGAGATCGAACAGAAATTACAGAAGAAGGTCAGAGTGCCTGTATTCCACGACGACCAGCACGGCACCGCGACCGTCATATTGGCCGCATTGATAAAAGCGCTTAAGATCGTCAAAAAAAGAAAAGATAAAGTAAGCATTGTGATAAACGGCGCGGGCGCGGCCGGTATTGCCGCGGCAAGGCTTCTATTGGGATACGGTTTTAAGGATATAGCGCTATGCGACAGGGCGGGCGCCATCTATGAAGGCCGAACAGGCGATATGAATAAATATAAGAAAGAGATTGCCCATGTTACAAACAGACGCCGGGAGAAAGGAGCCCTGAAAGATATACTGCCGGGAAAAGACGTATTCATCGGCCTATCGGCTCCGGGCATGGTTACCAGGGAGATGGTGCGGAATATGAATAAGCGCCCAATCATTTTTGCTCTGGCTAATCCCATACCGGAGATATGGCCGAAAGAGGCCGAAGAAGCCGGGGCTGCCATAGCGCTGGACGGGCGGACCATAAACAACGCGCTCGCGTTCCCCGGGATCATGCGCGGCGCGCTGGACGCGCGCGCCTGTGAGATAACCACGGATATGAAGTTTTCCGCGGCCGAAACGATCGCGTCGTTATCCGGGAAAAATGAAGTCGTCCCTAATTTCATGAATTTAGCCGTGCATAAGAGCGTTGCGCGCTCCGTATTCCTTGCCGCCGGAGGGACCAGGCGATAAAAAAATAATCTGCCTGGTGATTTTTTTAAAAAAGTATGGTATATTAATGAAACTTATAAAATTAAGATGGAGCCATAATCAAGAATGAAAAGAAATATTTTTTTAATAATAATGGGTCTTTTCCTGACAGCGGCATTGTTCACGCCCCTCAAGGAAACCCTATCCTCGATCCTGGAGCCTGGCGCCCCCGTAATATCTCTTCCGGCGCAAACGATGCTCCCGGAGTCGCTCAGCCCTTATACCGAACTGCCTTATAAAGAACTGATAGTCCCTCCTGAGCCGTCCGTGTCATTACATACGCCATGCGTTGTGGAATTACCTGACGGAGAATTGTTCGCCGTCTACTCTCATACGATGGACTGGAGGTCCCGCAGGTCTCTCTGGAGCTCAAGGCTGCCGCCCGGCGCCCGTGAATGGACTAAGCCGTCAGTTATTAAGAATAACCATACAATGGACGAAAAAAATCCCGTGCTTTTCCTGGATAAGGATAATAAGCTGCGGATGTTATGGGCATTACAGCAGAATCCTTCAAAATGGAACCACCGGGATATTATACAGGTAAGGGTATCCAATGATCTTGGGAATACATGGGAAGAGGCCCATAATCTCGGGACGCCTGTGGGATATCTGACGAGAACGCATCCGGTAAGGCTTCATAACGGTTGGTTCGTTTTGCCCATATATATGGATTGGAGCGCTTCTTCCGCTGTCGTTATTTCCAAAGACGGCGGCTTAACCTGGGGTAAACCTAAATGGATATTACCATTCCTCGGCATTGAGCCGGCCATGATCCAGAGGTCAGATCAGAGTTTATTCGCGCTTATGCGTTCCGGGATGTGGCCTCGCAGGTGCTGGCAGGCGGTGAGTAAAGACCTCGGACGCAACTGGAAAGAGCGAAGTGTTTCCGACATCAATAACCCGGGTTCTGCTCTTGATATGGTGAAGCTCCGGAACGGGCATGTTGTGCTGGTATTCAATAATTCCAAGAAGAACAGGTATAATTTAAGCCTCGCCTTATCATACGACGACGGTAAAACATGGCCGCATATAAAATCAATCGAGGACCAGGACGGCCATGTCTATGCCTATCCTTCTATAATCCAGGATAGGTACGGGCTTATCCATGTGGTGTACGCTTACGATAATCACCGGAACATAGCTCATTTCGTAACGAATGAAAAGTGGATAGAGGACTAAAGATGTTGCGGCGACGTTCCTGCATGATATAAGCGGTTTTTTATTTTGGAGAAGTTATCATGAGAAGGCTTCTTTTGTTCATATTGCTGATCCTTATCATCGTGACGATAGCGTTTATCGGCTTTGGCATATTCCAGGTCAGGACGGAAGAGAAGCGGCTGCTTGACGAGCTGATGCGGAAAGCCAGGGCCGTAGCGGAGAGCATGGAGCTATCTGTACAGCATGCCCTGGCAAATAACAACATACGCGACGCCAGATGGCTGGTTGAAAAATTCCAGAGGAGGGAAAGGTCGCAGGGATGCGTTATTTATGACAAGGACGGAAACGTCATAGCGATTACCGACAGGTTCTCGGAATGGACGCACAGGCCTAAACCGTATATAAAAGACGCGATCGCGAGTAAGGATGCGCGGGGAGTGGTCGAGCAATTCAAGGATTACAGCGTTTACAGTTTTGTCCTGCCGATAACAAATGATGAGGGAAACGCTATAGGCGCGGAAGAAGTCTTGTACGATACCTCATATGTCTTTACGCAGATGGCCGAGCTGTGGAAGAGGCTGAGTACGGTCCTGATAACGCTCATGATATTTATCATATTGATCTCGTTACTGGTGCAGCGCCAGATATTTACCGCTCCGGTAGAGCAGCTTACCGAATGGTTCAGGCGGTTCCAGAAAGGCGAGATAGATACTAAGCATCCGATCAATGAGAAAGGGGAACTCGGTAAGTTGGCCAGTGAGGTAGAGCAGGCCGCTCTCAGCATAAGAGTGGCCCGGAAAGCTGTGAGCGAAGAGGCTACCGAGAGGATACAGAAGGAAGACCTGTGGACCGACGCGAGATTAAAAGATGTCGTAAGGTCGAAGCTGGGAGAGAACGCCCTATTCATCGCGTCAAACAGGGAGCCGTACCTGCATATGATGAATGAGATAACCGGCAAAGCCGAATGCACCCGTCCGGCCAGCGGCGTAGTAACGGCTCTCGACCCGATAATGCGCGCCTGCGGCGGGACATGGATCGCCCATGGCAGCGCAAACGCCGACAGGAGATTCGTTAATTCCAAAAATAAGCTTGGAGTTCCGCCCGGCGAAGACCGTTATATACTGAAAAGGGTATGGTTAACGAAAGAGGAGGAGGACGGTTATTACTACGGGTTCTCGAATGAAGGCTTATGGCCGTTATGTCATATAACCTATACGAGGCCGATATTCAGGGAGTCTGATTGGCAGACTTACAAAAAGGTCAACCAGAAGTTCGCGGATAACATATTGGAAGAGCTCCCCGGCAAGAACCCTTTTATATTCATCCAGGATTACCATTTTACCCTCCTGCCTCAGATGATAAAGTCAAAAAGGCCGGACGCGATCATCGCGCTTTTCTGGCACATACCATGGCCGAATCCGGAAGTATTTTCGGTATGCCCCTATCAGGCGGAAATCCTGGACGGAATGTTGGGATGCGACCTGATAGGGTTCCACGTCCAGTATCACTGCAATAATTTCATAGATACAGCGAATAGATTATTAGAATGCCGGATTGACACGGAAAAATTCAGCATAGTCCGCTCAGGCGTGGAGACATTAATACGGTCATTCCCGATAAGTGTGGATGTCGGGATTAATTCAACGATCGACCGGGATGAAGAAGAAGAGATAGCTAAAATCCGTAAAGAGTTTGAGCTTGACGGCAAGATAGTCGCTCTCGGCGTTGACAGGATAGATTATACAAAAGGCCTGGCCGAGCGCATGATGGCGGTTGACCGTTTCCTCGAAAAGTACCCGAACTATAAAGGTAAATTCGTGCTGATACAAATAGGAGCCCCCAGCAGGACGCATATAAAAAGATATCATGACCTT
>JAQUSE010000260.1 GCA_028715235.1 Candidatus Omnitrophota bacterium
TGCCGAGCCTCGGGTAGATCCCAAAATTAGCTTGCCTGAGTCTTCCTGTTGTAGTAATCTATTAGGGACAATTTCGTTCTATAAAAATAATCAGCGTTTTGGGTTTTCTCCTTGTGAAGGCTACCAAATTTTGCCACCGACTTAGTCAAGCAAAATTTGTCCCGAGTAGCTATAGTTAGACCGAGGCTACGAGGGGCTACCGCTAAAAAGACGCTAATGCGGGCAAAATTTACATAGGGGGAAAACGACGTTTCCCCCCTTTTGGCGTTTCCCGCCCCGAGTAAGACAATTGGCGGGGCGCTCGCCAACCTCAAACAATAGCCCGCTCTCTGTATCCCCTTTTCCTATAAGTACCATTATGGATTTAACATACCATTCTATATATTAAGAGAAGGAAAAGTTCTCGCCTTCTCTTAATGATCTTAACCTCTCTATAGTTGTGCCACTTCGTGGCCTTAAGATGGGCGACATTTTGGCTTTACAAGTATGCATTCGGCGGTTATAATATATCTCCAACGAAAGTGTTGCTATGGACGACAGGTTGCAATGGAGAATACCCGGTCTACGATTGGTCGACGCAGGTAAGGTTTTCGCAGTATGCGGCGACGGCACGGGCGGATCATCTAGTTGCGGTAACGGAAGCAATCCCGGACCCGGCTCTCCTCCTTGCATGGACGGCGGCGTTACTATGGCTATGTGCAGTGTAGGAACTGGTCCGACTATATCTTGCGACGCCGGCGGCGCTGATTAAAATCGTATAAACTTACACTCTTTTACAGAATACAAAAGTTTTATACGCGGGTGTCCCTCGCGGCTACGCATGAGCAATAGCCGCTCGGGATGGAATCATGAGTTAGGTTGCATATTTCAGTGGAACTGGCCAAATGACGGCATGAAGATGACAGCATTTGGCACAAAAGACCTGAACTTTGTGCGTTGTACTTTGAAATATACAGATTTGCGCGGGTGGTGGAACTGGCAGACACGACAGTTTGAGGGGCTGTTGGGGCAACCCATGCAGGTTCAAGTCCTGTCCCGCGCACCAAATTTCGCCTTAGTTTTGCTCAAGCGAAATTTGATCCTGAGCCCCGCCGAGTGTTTAACAACAGGCGGGGCGAAGGACCCAAAAATTAGCGTCACGAATTAAGGTGCTTCGGTTGCTCCGATTTGTCGCAACCTCAGCATCAATTTTGCGAAGCAAAATTGGCCTCATCGTCTAGCCTGGCCTAGGACGTCAGGTTCTCAGCCTGAAGACTGGGGTTCAAATCCCCATGGGGCTACCAAATATGCTGCCTCAAATCAGAGAGGTAGAGAGTATCGCAAAAAAGCCGATGCTTTAAGGTCGGCTGTTTTGTTGCAATTTGTCGTCGAGGAATTCAGCAATCTCTCTCCGGTTTGATCGATCCTGCCAGCATTGGCGTTAGCCATCGGATTCTATGGAAACAGCCAGAATCTAGCCAAAATAAGCGCTTATTAGCTCTCTAACTCTCTTAGTTAATCGATGAACAGTTAATGGAATATTGGCCGATTGTTTGCGAGATTTGGGGTAGTGGTTCAGCAGGGTAATTCCATTAACTGTTTTTGAGAAGAAAGTCCCACATCTTGATCTGTTTTTCCCAGAGAGGTTCTCTTACGATATTGCGGATGCTGTATTCTCCGAGCGTGAATAAGCGCTTGTTTTTAGAAAGCAGAATATCTTTCTGAATCTTCGGACATAGTAAAAGAATTTCCATAATCTGGCACATCCTCGCCGGAGTCATATTAAGCCATTCCGATAGCTGTCTCGAAGTCATCTTAGGGTCTTTTTCGAGCATATCCTTTATCTGATAAGCCAAGATTAGATATTGGCGCAGCTTCGGCTCTTGGGATAATTTAAGCATGCGGTGCTTATTCGAATTATGCCACACAGGTTTTAAATCTATTTTAAATTCAAACTTCAGGTCTGTTCCCATAAAATCCTCGCTTATTTCAACTCCTTTTGCAGTTCTGGGTGTAATAGCAGGTAGAGGAATTTAAGGCCCCCGTGGTTCAACGTGAGCACAATCTTGCCGTCCGCAGCGCTATAATCGATCCTTTTAACCATGAGTTTTAGAGCCTTGCATTTTTCTTGGGGGAAGAGCGTCTCCCAAATGGGCGAGTTCATTAATAGCGCCTGCGAAAGCTCGTGATCAGTTATGAGTTTTTGTCCAAGCGCCATCTCTTTTACGCGGGCTTCGGTTAATAATTGGTCATATTCGCCGTGCTTAGCTGTTAAATTTTTCAATTGAAGATCCAGCTCTTTCTTATCGCAGTTCGGGTTCTTTAATGACTCTTTTACAGCCTCGAGTTTTTCATTTAAGCCGCGAGCGTTTTTAATAAGAGCTTTCGTTTCTTTATCATGGGCTTCAATCTCTTTTTGAATCTGCTCGTTTACATCCTTTAACGCCTCTCTGCGCAGTTCTGAATCATTGGCTATCTTTATCAAAGACACGACTACGGCGTTTTCGATATCCTGCGCGTTGACGGATCTCGTAGGACAACCTGAATAACCGCGCTTATGGGCGTTTAAGCAGACATAGTAGCGGTATTTGCGCCCTTCTTTCTTACTTGTATATGTATGGAACATAAGGCTGTTACAGGCCTTACAGTGCAAGGCGCTGCCAAGGAGGCCGCTATTGGGCGACTTTCCGAAACAGTCGCGCTTTACGCGGCGATTGCCAGCAATAATTTCCTGGGCTTTGTTGAATACCTCATCCGAGACTATGGCATCATGCGAGCCTTTATAAAGCTCGCCGTTGTATTTGACCTTACCAATATAAAGCACATTATTCAATATGTGGCTGATATTCGATGCCTTGAATCTTATGCCGCCGTGATCACCTGACTTGGTAGGATGACGCTTGGTAAGATAACCTTTTTCATTCAGTATCTTTGCTACCGATAGAAGGGTTTTCTTTTGCAGGTATAGGTCGAATATTTCGCGTACCAATTGAGCGTCTTTCTCGTTAATTACAATCCTATGGTTTACTCTATCGAGGTCATA
>JAQUSE010000261.1 GCA_028715235.1 Candidatus Omnitrophota bacterium
CCTCTTAGTACAGTCCAAAGCCGATTTCGTGGTCATGGCGCAAAAACAGGCCAATATGAGGCTGAGATCAAGAAACTCGACGATGAGATCGCGGCGAAAACAAAAGACAAAGCCGCGCTCGATACTGAAATAACCGAGGCGGAAACCGGCATGGCGCAGTATGCCATCTTAAGCGCCCAGATCACCGCTGCCGAAAAAACTCTTGCCGAAGCGCAAGCCAACGCAACGTTGCCGTTAAAAGACCTATCTGCGAAACTGCTTGCCCTGCCTGACGTTGCCGGTGATGCTGAACTTAAACATATCATATCACTCCCGCACGCGAGTGCCGCGCAGCTTATTCAGACATTGACCCACATGCTCGGCATGCGGCGTACATCACGGTCGATGTGTAACGATGCTTTGGACACGTCTGAAAAGAAAAAGAAGATACAGTCCCTCGAAGATGCCATAAAGCGGCTGACTGACGAGAAACAGGATAAGATTAAAAAGCATGATGACGAGATACGCGCCGCTACCACTGCCAAAAAAACTACGCCGGACAGCTTCGAAAATATGCTAGGCCTTCCGGTACCGAACACCATTGCGGCCAGCCTGACTACCCTTATCACCGAGGCTGCTGATATCATTGTGGAAGGCAAGGATACCGATGACGACGTAAAAAAAGCCCGGGAATTCATGATGAGCATTAAAGGTCCTAACGCGGTCACAGCGTTACGCGAAACAATAAAACTTTTAAAACAGCGGATCGCGGCTGTGACCGGCAGAAAAGAGCGCCTGGAAAAAGAGGCGCGGTTGCGTGAATTGGAATTTGATCTTCTGGCAAACGGCGTGGACGATACGACGCTTATACAAGCCCTGCAAAACGCAACGAATAACACCGGCTCGATCTCCGGTGTCACGGTCTCTGCCCCAGATCTTTTCGAGTACCTTGCAAAAAAGTGGGGGGAGAGCAAAAAACGCCTCTGTGCCTTACTGGTTAGCGTATCCCGGATCACGAACGATGATCTGATCAGGCTCATTGCCAAAGAAAAGCTTGTCGAACTGTTCTTTGAAATCGTTAATCTTAAAACAAATCCCGCATTATTCGACGGAAAAACCAGTGACGAGATCATACAGATACTATACCCCAAGTTCTACGAACTTTTAAAAAAGGAAAATGCCGAGTTTGACGATACACATGATCAGGTGCTCAAGGATGTTGCTCCGCTTATCATGTCCATCGTCAAAGGTTTGGCCGAGAAAGGGAAAAAATGGGAAGACATTGATACACTGGACCGCCTTACCATGGCAGCGGGCACCAATACGACAGTTACCAAGAGAATAGTGGCTCGCGCGGCAGAATCATATAATCCAAAAGCCATAAGCCTAATCGGCCAGGCGTGCATCGACTCAGGCGACTATTTCGGGGCAATGGACAGGTTTGATGAGGCACTAACGCTTTCTGAAGACCTTGTAGAAACGCGTATCGCTAAGGCCAGGCTTCTCCTCATGGCAGGCAAGGCCCCTGATGCCGCGGCATTATTAAAAAAAGTCACCGAAAAAGAGCCGGAAAACCGCGCGGCGCTTGAACTGCTGCGCGAGGCGTATATCCAGACCGGCGATCTCGATCTAAGGGCCGACACCGATCTAAAGCTCGCGGCGATCGCGAGGAAAACGGCCAAACAATCTAAGGATGAGGGGCGGCCTTACGAAGCCGCAGGCTATGAAGGCAGGGCCGAATGGTACCTCAGGGATGCCGTGTCCGCCGAACCGCGTTCTGCCAATGCCGTTAAAAAACTCGCGCAATTTCTCGTCGATACCAAGCGCTATGCCGAAGCAGAGGCGGTTATCGCCAAGGTCGTCGCAAGCTCCCGTGACTTTCTTCTTTTGCGTAACCCGCGGTTCAGAAAAGGCATTGAAAAGAAAGAAGAGAAGCGGACTGGCTATATCGTAACCGACGAGGACCGCCAGGGCCTTGTCAACGAACTGGCAAAAATTTATGCCGCCACAGGGCGGGAGAAAGAAGCTCGTTCGCTTCTGACCAAACGATATAAATTCATGCCGGCGGCCTCGGCCGGCGCCTGCCTGGTTTTAAGTAAGATATATCAGGCGCAGGGGGATCGTAAAAAGACCCTCTCCTATGCCGAAAAAGCCGCGACCCTGGGAGAAAAAGACAACGACATCCTGGAACAACTCGTCGATATATATCAAGCTCTCGGAACCTTCGATAACATAACCAGGGCAATAGAACTCGCGGAAAAACTTGCCGCGGCCGACACGAAAAAAGCGGCTCAATGGAACAAACGCATCGCCGAGCTGTGCATTAGACGCAGTACGCTGGTAGAGCGCGGCCGTTTCGGCAGGCCGAAGGAAAAGGGATTGGCATTTCCCAAACGTCAGCTTGATGATCTTAAAAAAGCCCTTGAAAAGGCAAAGGACCTCGCAGAAAGCGAGCGAAAGGCTATCCAAGCCGCGGTCGAAGCATGTGCGACAGTGATCGAAGCCGGCATTATGTCACTTTTTGACGCGAATGAAAAGCGCATATTTGCCAGGAAAAAAACCAAAGATGCCGCTTGGGCCGATACTGCGCAGACGATGGTTGATCTTGATGACATGCGGCTCGGGCTTGTGAGCGGCGCAGGCATTACATATTATACCGGATGTATTGACCGGCTTAAAAAACTGTCTGACGACATAAGGGCTACAAAAGAACTGAACGACAAGATAAAACCCGTCCTTGGGAAGGCATACCGGTTAAGAGCTGAGCGCGCGACCGTGATCAGAAAAAATGCTCCTATTTATAGTCTGCCGCACACGGATGAAATAAATGACCTCAAAGAGGCACTTGATCTTAATCCTAACGATACGGCGTCCCATTATGCGCTTGCCGAACTCTACCGGGATCTTAATGAGCTCGAGATTGCGGCCCAGCATATGGAAAAAGCCGCCAACGACGCTACCCTGGAAGGCAAGGACCGGAAAGTTACTCGTGAACTTATTAACCTTTATACACTCATGGGCCAGCATGATAAAGCAGTG
>JAQUSE010000262.1 GCA_028715235.1 Candidatus Omnitrophota bacterium
AAGGTGCTTGAACTTTCAACGGCGATAGTGTTGCCGGCTGAATATAATGCCCTGAAAACAGATACCGTCAAAGTAGTTGCCCTGGAAACAATGGCTGCTGCCATAGCCGGCACGGTACTCAAAGTCGACCCGACTAAGGGAGCGATGGTGCTCTTACATGGTGGCTTGGTATTTTCACTGGTACTCGAGAAAGGCAAACTTAAATCCATAGAGCTTTCCGGTATTTCTGACGGTGCCCTAGCCCTGAAGACCGAGCGCAAGGTCAAACTTTTTGAAGGCGGCATTACCCTGAAACCCGAAGACCTGAGCACGATCAAGGCCATGGAGATCAGCGCCGTAAAAGAAGTCCTCACCCAGCTTAAGGCAGGCAGTATAACCGGTGAAACGGCAGCCATCCTTCTCAAGGCAGTTTCGAAATTCGGATCAAATACCGAACTGATGAGAGACATTCTTGTCGCGTTTACCGAATTCTTATCAAGCCCTCTTATGGCAACCCTGGAGGCTGATACGAAGAATTCTATTGTTAAGGTGCTCACAACCGTCCTTGGCAGCATGGCCGGCTTAGCCGGTGTCATACGTGAAGGCAATTCGATCGGCATTAACGCGGTAGAGATGCTGGTAAGCATTTTAGAAAAACCTGTATTCGCCGCCGACGCGCGTCTTGCTCTCATTCGCGCTATGGACGATACGAATGCCCGGCCGAATGTCCAGACCGTCCTTTTCGGCAAATTTAACGCTTACCTGGCAGTCCGTGCCAAGGCTAAAGAAGGGGAAATCCCTGCGATACCGGATGGGATGGGGCAGATCGCGTCACTTCTTACGATGAATTTATCCGGTCTGCCGGAAACGACCATCGTCGCGATCGCAGAAACGCTTTTTGATACGGCCAGAAACGCCATAAAGGCCGGCGCTGTTGTGGAAGCCTCTATTGTTGATGGACTCTTGAATGTTCTCAATTTCTGTCTTAAAGACGGCGTTACCATGCCAAACGCGCTTTTGACGGCCGTCGGGGCGCTGACCTCGATCTGCCAGCATGTCCTCGATCCGGCATTCGGCCGTGCTATAAACATGCCGCTGGTTATGAAGATCGTTGAGTCCTTGACCAGGGCAATAGATAAGATGACCATGACCTCGGTGCAGGCCTTCAAGCTTATGGGCATAATGATCAACGCATTCCAACCTCTCATTTCACAGATTTCGACCCCTGCTAAAGCGGCGCCGCTCATGGTTCTCTTCCAGAAGGCAGGAGAAAAGATGGCAGCTGCTTTCAAGAAAGCAACGGCAGAAGAAAAGACACAAATACTGAATATGATCCGCGGGTCAGCCAGTGGCGCGGTGTTCTTATCGGTCGGTACGACCCTCGCCGGCAGTTCTGATCCGGCAGATGCAGCGCTTGGTTTCGCCATGCTCTGCGCTGTCGCCGGAGGTAAAGACACAACTCAAAAAGGCACCATGGCTTCGGTTGCCCAGAAGGCCGGGGCTCTCATCGTAAAGCTCATGTCCGAACAGCCCAGTCTGTTCGCGCAAGTCGCGAAATTCTTCGAGAAGAATGACGGCAGCATTAATCAGGATTTTGTCGATACAATCATGGCAGGAATCGTCAGCGCCTTGTCTCAAGCTGATGAGCCGACACAGACCAAGATATTGGAAACAATGATCGTTGGATTAAGCCAATCAGGGCTTCATACCGGAACCGTACTCGGACTGCTAAAATCATTGGTAACCAGTATCGGCAGTCTCGTAGATCTTGCCAAGAGCACAGGACTTATACGTGTTTTAGCTAAGTGCATCGGCAACGTATCCGTGACAGCGCTTTTCCGTGACAGCCTGGTTAACGGGCTTATAAGCGGTATTGTCAGTGTCAATAATCCAAAACTACAGAGAGAACTCATGTCCGGCGCGATGGCGGGCATTGCCGATGTGCGCGACGCTGCCGTACAGAAGACTATGGTCATGCAGGTGGTCACCTCTATGACGGCCCTTTATGCAAAGCCTGAAACACGTGCTGCGGCATTGAATCTTGCCGAAGGGTTCATCGGCGGCATAAAATCGCTGACTGATGTGTCGGTCAGAACCAATCTGGCCCGCAGTATTGGATCTACAATGGCGTCGAACCCCGAGTTCGTGAAGTTATTGATCGAGGGCGCCGGGAGTGCGTCAGGGTTGCCTGCCAACGTAACGGCAGAACAATTAATTACCTGGTTGGCCGGAGGCGCAATCGCGCCGCAAGCCATTCCGGGTGCTGGAGCGCCTTTACCGGGATCTATGTTCCTGCCTACCGGCGGGACAACGCCTCTCGGGCAGCCGATCGACCTGCCACGGCAAACCCCCGAAGGCACGCGGCCGATCGAACGCACCACACCTGAAGGAGCAGGGCTTGGCCAAACGCTTCCTGGCCTGCCGGAGCTGGGTGAGGCGCCGATCACTACGCCGTCACGTCTGCCTGAAACTGCAGGACCGGCATTACCGGGTCCTGCGCCTGCAGAAAGCATCCCTCGTCCGGAGACAGCGCCATCAACCGAACGTCCGACAGAACCGGCCGCAGAGGCAGTAACACCCAAGCCGTCTGAAACCCCTGCGCCTATCCCGACAGCGTCTTCTGAGACGGCTGGACCGTCTGCGGCACCCGCAGTGCAGTCGCCTGAGGAACTTGGCGCGATACTGATGAACGACAAGGCGACAACGCAGCAAAAACTTGATGCGCTTGATAAGGTTGCGTCATTACTTGCTAATCCGGCAACGCGCGGGGAAGCTCTGAGCCTTCTTGTAAAAGCGTTATGCGGTTCTGATTCTGCAGTTACCGAGAAGGCCGTGAAATCCTTGACCTCTTCTCTTGATACTTTAAGCACTGCCGACATAGAAACCATATTCACTGCACTTGAATCTATCGAAGAGAAAGCAACCGTTGTATTGGGTGCCCTGTTAGACGGCATTCTCGGCATGTCGGACGCGACTAAAAAGACCAATCTCTTAAGCGCTGTTTTGGATAAGATAACCGTTATGAGCGACAAGACAAA
>JAQUSE010000263.1 GCA_028715235.1 Candidatus Omnitrophota bacterium
TTGGCCGCTAGGCCCGCCAGAGCTTGCCCCTTGGCGGGGCAAAGGGCGAAAAGCCATTCATTTCTTTTCGGCCCGAAGCCCAAATCGTTTAGTGGTGGGCAAGACAGGACTTGAACCTGTGAACCTATCGGATGTAAGCCGATCGCTCTAACCAACTGAGCTACTTGCCCATAAATGCTTCCCCAAGGGCATATATGGTATCACAAAAACTATCCTTAGGCAACTATCCGGATTTATCTTACTTCCTCGAGCCCGGCCTGGAGATAGGTACGCCCTTTTTACAGAGAGGGCACACTTCCTCTTTATAAGTCTCTACCTTTACCTTTGCAAGCGCCGCAAACGGCACTCCGAAGTCGACCGGAGCGCTCGACCTATCGATAACGCTTCCGACTCCCGCTACTACGCCTCCGCAGGCCTTCACTACGTCGATAACCTCTTTCGTCGAGCCGCCGGTAGTCACGACGTCCTCCACGACCAGGGCCTTCTCGCCCGCTTTAATAGCAAACCCTCTGCGAAGGACCATCTTACCTTCCTGGCGTTCAGTAAATAGCCCTCTTACGCCGAGCGCCCTCGCGACCTCATAGGCCAGCGTTACTCCGCCGAGCGCCGGCCCTATCACAAGGTCGATCTTCCCAACATTAGAAAACTTCTTCGCCAGCTCCTCAGATAGCTTCCCGGCGATCTCCGGGTATTGCAGGACGAGCGCGCACTGCAGGTATTTCTCGCTATGTAGGCCGCTCGAAAGTTTGAAGTGGCCTGTCAAAAGCGCGTTGTTGTCCTCGAATATCTTCAATACGTCTTTTTCCGTCATTATTTCATCTCCGAGAGTATTTTTTTAACAGCTTCAGCAGGGTCGCTTGCTTCCGTTATCGGCCGCCCGACCACTATAAAATCGGCCCCCGCGGCGATAGCGTCCTTAGGCGTAGCTATCCTTTTCTGGTCGTTAACAGCCGCCCAGGCCGGACGCACGCCCGGCGTCACTATTAAAAAGCTTTTGCCCAGTTTCTCCCTTATAAGAGCGGTCTCGGCAGGCGAGGCCACAACGCCGTCAAGACCGGCCGACTTTGCCATCTCCGCCAGCCTTAAAACAGCCTTCTCCACCTTATCCTTTATGCCTATCGCCGAAAGCGCCTTTTCGTCCATGCTCGTCAATATTGTGACCGCGAGGACTTTCGGCCTTGAGCGCGCCGGAGACTTCTTCGCTTCTTCCGCAACCGCTTCGGCGGTCCGTTTCATCATATCGTACCCGCCGAGCGCATGGACATTGAACATGAACGGCGAGAGCCCTGCCGCGGACACAGCGGCTTTAGCTACAGTATTCGGTATATCGTGGAACTTGAGGTCGAGGAAGACCTCGCATCCGGCCTCTTTAATGCGCCTTACTATGCCCGGCCCGCACGACGAGAATAGCTCCAGCCCCACCTTGAAGAACCGCACGTCGTTTTTCAGTTTGTCGAGGATCCTCATTGCCTTATCTTCGCTATCCATGTCGAGGGCGACTATCAAGGCGTCTCTTGCGTTCATTGCCATGCCGTTTCTCCTCATCCCAACCTGAGAGTTCCTGCTAATCTTTTTATACCACCGATTTTGTTCTTCGATAAATAATTTTCAATGCCGCGAACTATCCCGCCCGCCGCGGCCGTATCGACAAAATTGGCCGTCCCCACCTGGACGGCAGAGGCGCCGCATATAATAAATTCAACCGCGTCGCGCCAGTCCATTATCCCGCCCATACCTATTACCGGGATATCGACCGCTTTGTACGCCTCCCAGACCATCCTGAGAGCTATCGGTTTTATCGCCGGACCGCTTAAGCCGCCCGTGATATTGCCGAGTTTAGGCTTTTTTGTATCAATATCTACGGCCATCCCCAGGAACGTATTTACCAGGGATATCGAATCCGCTCCGCCTGCTTCGGCCGAGCTCGCTACATTACCCATATCGGTGACATTAGGCGAAAGTTTTGCTATGACCGTAATGGGAGCGGCCCTTCTCACGGCTTTAACGATCTTATATACCGCTTTTTCGTCCTGCGCGATTATGCCTGTCCCTTTTTCCGCGCCCCTCATCAGATTCGGGCACGACAGGTTAAGCTCCAGCGCGTCTACGCGTCGGATAGAACCAAGCGCCGACGCCAGCTTCGCAAATTCACTCTCGTTGTCGCCCGATATACTTACTATTACGGCCCCTTTGAATCTATCGTAGAGCGGTAGTTTATTAATAATGAAGTCTTCCAATCCTTTATTCTCGAGGCCTATGGAATTGAGCATGCCTGATGCCGTCTCCGCCACCCTCGGGGGAGGGTTACCCGCGCGGCCCTTTAATGTTATCGTCTTCGTCACTACGGCGCCGAACGTATCGATGCCGGATAGTTCGGCGTATTCCATACCATATGTCCCTGACGCCGCCATCACGGGATTTTTCAGTTTAAGCTTTCCTATCTTTACCGACATATCGGATTTCATATATCTCTCTTCCTACCAGGCTATCTCTTTGGCATCGAATATCGGCCCGTCTTTGCAGACCATCTTATATACAAATTTCGAATTTTTTATTTTGACAGGGCAACCCAGGCAGACGCCGACGCCGCATGCCATCCGCTCTTCGAGCGAGACCTGGCACGGCACGCCGCGCTTCCCGGCGATGCGCGCAACCTCTTTCAACATCGCGTTGGGCCCGCAGGCGTATATAGTTGTAAGTGATAAGTTGTAAGTCGTAAGTAAAATGGACAGCAGATCCGTTACAAAGCCCTTGCGCCCCGCAGAGCCGTCATCGGTAGAAACGCTGACCTTGCATCCCAATTTTTTAAATTCTCTTTCGCAGAGGACGTGCGATTTTTTACTCGCGCCTATCAATACATTGACTTCGATATTTTGAGCCCTTAATTTTTCCGCCAACGCCAATAACGGCGCGGCCCCGACGCCTCCGGCGACAAGTATAGCCGGTTTCGTTCCGCATATATCGAACCCGTTCCCCAGAGGGCCTATCACATTCAGATACTCGCCGGCTT
>JAQUSE010000264.1 GCA_028715235.1 Candidatus Omnitrophota bacterium
ACCATCCTGGAGGGCATGCCGTTCGAAATAACGACCAACGAAGCCCGTAAGCTCGTAAATCATGATGAGATCGAGAACAAGCTCAAGACCGAATTCTTTGTGACCATTCCTTTGAAATCAAAAGATAAGGTGCTGGGCGCCATTCTGGTCGATAACCTTTTTACCAAAAAGCCCATAACCAAATCCGATATCAGGGTCCTGACCATGTTCGCCAACCATGCAGGACTGGCCATTGAGAATTCGAAGCTGTACGAAAAGACCCTGCTCCTGGCAAAGGTCGACTGGCTCAGCAAACTCTGGAATTCGGGGGAGTTTCACAAGAAACTGGCCTTTTGCCTGGAAAAGGCCAAAATGAACGATAGCCCTTTAAGCCTGGCCATGATCGATATGGACAATTTTAAGCTTTATAACGATACCTTCGGCCACCTGAAAGGCGACGAAGCCATCAAGGATATCGCAAAGACACTCTCGGATAAATCGCGAAAAAACGACACTGTCGCCCGGTACGGCGGCGAAGAATTCGCCCTTATCATGCCTTCGACCGATAAGGAAAACGCCCGGCTTTTGGCCGAGCGGTTGCGCGCGGAGATCGAAACTTTCTTTATCGAAAAACAGGGGATACAAAGTACACCGCGGATGACGGCATCCATCGGTATCGCGACGTTTCCGCAGGATGCCGATGAAAAAGACTTTCTTATAAACCGCGCGGATTCCGCCCTTTATGAAGCGAAAAGGACCGGAAAAAACAAGGTGTGCATTTACCGAAGCGACCTGAAAAAACTGATCGAACGTTTCACCGGAACACCCGCTCAACCCGGTTAAACCATAACCTCTTCTGTCTTGTCCTCTTCTGTCTTGGCCCCGTCTGAAAATTTCACCGAGACGATCTTGGACACGCCCCGCTCGGCCATCGTTATCCCATAGAGGACATCCGCCATTTGGATGGTCTTTTTGTTATGGGTGATAATGATAAACTGCGAGATCTTTAAGAACTCGCGCAGGACCCGCGCAAAACGGTCGATATTCAATTCGTCGAGAGGCGCGTCGATCTCGTCCAGTATACAGAACGGGCTCGGGTTGACCTTGAAGATAGCAAAGAGGAGCGCTATAGCCGTCAGGGCCTTTTCTCCGCCGGACAAAAGAAGGATGTTCTGGAGCTTTTTCCCGGGAGGACGCACCACGATCTCAATACCGCTCTCGAGAACGTCATGTTCGTCGATCAGGAATATCTCGGCCTGCCCGCCGCCGAAGAGCATCTTGAAATAATCGCGGAACTCGACCTGGACCTTCTCGAAGGTCTCTATAAATAATTTTCTCGTCGTGGCGTTGATCTTGATAATAGCCTTATGCAGGGAATCCTTGGCCTGGACAAGGTCGTCTTTCTGCTTGGTCAGGAAAAGGAACCGTTCCTCCAGCTCCTTGTGTTCCTCGATTGCAACGAGGTTGACCGGCCCCATCCTGTCGAGTTTTTCTTTAAGCGCGGCGATGGTCTCCTTTGCCTCGTCCCAATTCGTTGCCTCGTCTACCTGGACCGAAAGCGTGGTCAGGTCCTCTTTATAAGCCTGCTGGACCCTCTCGATGACGGTACTTCGTTTATAACCGATCTCGCTTATTTTGACCTCAAGATCGCGGATCGAGTTACGCAACGTTTCCATCTCGGCCTGCGATTCATGCAGGATACGCTCTTTTTCCGAGTACCCGAGAGTTTCCTGATCTTTTTTCGCGGCCAGTTCTGCGTTTAACGCCTCCAGATGCTCTTGGGTCTCGGAAAGGGCCTGGCGGTCGGCCTCAAGCTGGACGATCTCATCCTCAAGTTCTCCCACGCGTGCGGCAGCCCCGCCCGACCGGCTGGCATTCTGCTCCAGATCTTTTTCTATCTCCGAACATTCCTCCCTGCGCATGACAAGGTTGGACGAAATATTATCATAAGACAGCTGGATGCCGGCAAGTTCGCCTTTAAGATCGGCGATGCGCAGTTGTGTCAGCTCGCGTTCTGACGACTTCTCTCTGATCGCGGCCTCGAGGGACGTCACCTTCCCTTCGAGACCCGCGCGTTCTTCCTCAAGGCGGCAGAGCTCCGTATTCATGGTCTCGCCCCTGGCCGTAAGCTCGCTGACCGTCGTCTCCTCTTCGCAGATCTCGGTATCGAGGACCGTCTTTTCGTCGTCTACCTTTTTCAGATCGTTCATCAATGCCTGGCGCTCCGATTCGATGTTCGCCAGCGTCAGCTCTTCTTCCCGGTACCGGTCCTCTTTTGCGCCCAGGGAGCTTTTGCACTCATCCAGGGCCGCTATTTCGTTTTTCTCCCGGACCAAAAGCTCATCGAGTTTCAAAGAGATCCGTTCCAAGGAAGCATTCATATCGGCTATCTTTTCGCGGCGGCCCAGTACCGACATCTCCGCCTCGATGGCCGCGCCGTCAAAAACGCGAGCCCCGCGGCGGACATAGCCGCTCTTCGTGACAAACGTACACCCCGAATGCTCCCGAAAAAGGCGGTCCGCATCGGAAGCGGACCCGACCAGATAGATATCCCTGAAGATATGCGCGACTATGTTCTGGTACTCCGCTTCGGAACTTATAAGCCTGCTCATAGGCTGCGCCCCCTCGGGGGCATCATGACCGGTATCGGTAAGCGAGGCGGCGTCTTCCGTAATATAAAAATTCGCGCGGCCGGCATTTTCATTACGTAGAAAAAGGATGAGCGACTCCGCGTCCTGCCGGGTACGGACGATAACCGCATTGGTAAGTTCACCGAGCGAACTTTCGACCGCTTGTTCGAACCCGCTTTCTATGCGGACGATATCTGCCAGGGGATATGCCTTTATCGGCGAATCGGTGGGCCTGGTCTTTTCAATTATAGCCTTTACGCTTTTTAAAAAGCCGTCGGATTTTTCTACGAGTTCGATCAGCATATCCCGTTTTGATTTCAGCACTTCCCGTTCGGCGCTGGAGTCGATGATCTCCCGGCGTATCACGTCGAGCGATTCCTCATGCGAGGTGCGTTTCTGC
>JAQUSE010000265.1 GCA_028715235.1 Candidatus Omnitrophota bacterium
CGCTCACCCAACGGCAACACACTCACGATCTCCACTCTCTGTACCATGAAAGACACAGGATTTGGGTAGGATATCAGCACACTGCCGAAACGCTTCTCCCTGATGCCCCGCATTATGTAGTTCTTAACCTCCGCGGCCAGTTCGTGCCTCTTCTCGAATTCTATCCCATCGAATTTCGTAAAATGTTTACGCATCTCCTTAAGATAAAACGCGCCCTTCTCGCCTACTATCATGAGTTCGGCCTTATCGGCGCCGGGCTGCTCAAGCGCCGCGCTGATAACCCGCTGGTTAAGCCCTCCCATAAAACCCTTATCGGAGGTTATCATGATTATGCCTGTAATATCCGACGCCGGATTGACAAACGGGTTATCCTTATTTATCCCTATCTTTCCTTCTCTATCCCTGTCTATCCCTATTTGGATTCCCGCTTTCGCGGGAATGACAACCCGCCCACCCGCTAACCCGCCCACCCGCTCACCCCCAACCGAACCTATCAGCCCAAAGAACCCATCGAGAGCCTTTCCGAAGATCTCGAATCGTTCCCTCTGCCTCTCTAGCGCTCGGAACTGGAAAACCGCTCCGTTCTTCATCGCCTCCAGAAGATCGGTGAGTTCACGGTTAAACTTGAGCTCGTCTTTTAACTCGGTAACTGTCGCCATCCCTGTTCATCCTTATCAATCCCTATCTATCCTTATCTATCCTTATCTATCCTTATCTATCCCTATCTATCCTTATTCCCCGTCTCACCCCTTGAAAAACCCCGCTATACACGCCTTCAGTTTCCGCCTGTCTTCGAGCGACAATTCCGCGTCCTCTTCGATCTTTTTCACGACATCCGGAGCTTTTTCTTTTGCGTAAGCAAGTATATTATGTTTAAAATTCTCGCATGCGTCGTCGGGCAGGATATCGAGCACGCCTTCCTTCAGCGCGAAGAAGAGCATGATCTGCTCGGCCAGCGGCGATGGGCGGCCTTTTTCCTGGATAAATATTCGCTCGATCCTTTCCCCGTGCCCGAGACGTTTGCCCATCTCCTCCGAAAGGGTCGTCCTGAGCTTGGTGGATTTCAGGAGCTCCCTGTATTGTATATACTTAAGCCCTATATCCGCGGTAAGTTCTCGCAAGAAATTCGCCTGGACCTTCGTACCTATACGGGACACGGATATTCCCAGGTCCACAGCCGGTTTAAACCCCTCGTTGAAAAAAGCGGAATTGAGATAGACCTGACCGTCGGTCATCGATATCAGGTTCGTGGGGATGAAACCGGCTACGTCGCCCTGTAAGGTATCGGCGATCGGAAAGAACGTCATCGACCCCCCTTGATTCTCCGGGGAAAGCCTGCCGGCCCTCTCCATAAGCTGCGCGTGCAGGTAGAATATATCTCCGGGATAGGCTTCTCTTCCGGGCGGCCTGTCTAAAAGCAGCGATAGCTCCCTGTACGCCCACGCGTGTTTTGTAAGGTCGTCAAAAACGACGAATACGTCCCTGCCGGAATACATGAAATACTCCCCAAGCGCCGCCGCCGTGTACGGGGCAAGATAGAGTTCCCCGATAGGAGAGGATGCGACAGCGCCGACCGCTATGGTATAATCGAGTGAGCCTGTTTCTTTAAGCGTACTGATAACTTTTTTGAACGACGCGAAGTCGCGGCCGATACAGCAATAGATGCATATTATCCCTTTACCTTTCTGGTTTATTATAGCGTCCACAGCTATCGCCGTTTTTCCTGTCATCCGGTCGCCGATGATAAGCTCTCTTTGTCCTTTGCCTATGGGCAGGCATGAATCTATTATCCTTATTCCCGTGGCGAACATGCCGTCTATCGGCACCCTGTCCAGGACAGCGGGGGCGTTCTTGAATATGTCATAAAACGCGTCTTCTCCGACACGGCCTTTACCGTCCAGCGGTTCGCAAAGCGCGCTTACGATCCTGCCGAGAAAAGCATTTCCTACGGGCACGGTAAACGACTCGGAGTCCGAATAAACAGTATCGCCCACTCTTATATTGCGGGGTCTTCCGAGGAGAAGGACAAGCGCCTCCTTCTCGTCAAAACCCATAACAAAGCCTTTCGTATTGTCGGCAAAACATACCATTTGCCCGAGAGCGCAGTTATAAAGGCCGTCGATCTTTACGATAAACTTATTGATCTCATTGACGCGGCCTGCCTCTCTTACTGTGACTGATTCGGTTTTTAACATATTTTCAGGGTTTAGGGTCAGGTTCACTCACTACTGCCCGAAGAGTTGAAACATGATCAACAGGGATATAACGGCTACCGACTCCGCGAATATCAGCGCGACGATCATAGCCAGCAGTATCTTAGGCGCGGCCGACGGGTTGCGCCCCAGCGAATGTATGGACGCGAAACTTATCGCCGCTATTACGGCCGACGGCCCCAGTATCGTCACGAACATCACGAGTATTATTATAAGGTTGCGCATCGCAATCCTTCTCTATCCTTATTCATCCTTATTTATCCCTATACATCCTTATCTGTCCTTATTGATCCTTATCTCACTCTTTCCCCAGCCCTTCCCCCACTTGCTTCAGCCTGTTAACGAGACTGCCGTCGATGATAAGCGAACCCAGCTTTACGACAATTCCCGCGATGAGGCCGCTCTCTTCCTTATCCTCAAACGGTATCCGCTCTCCCAGCCTGTCAAAAACAGCCGCCAGGATCGCGTCCCTATCGTCCTTTTTAAGGCTGAACGCCGAGGCAAGCTCACCCTTCTTCACTTTTACGCTGAACCGGGACTTTTCAATCCCTTTTATCCGGCCCGCCACTTCCTTAACCAGCTCTTCATGTATTACCGCCTTTGCCTTTTCGGACAGCGTTTCCTTGAATATGCGCAGGGCAAGCTTCGGCGCCTCGCGCGTCTTCTCGACCGTTATCTCTTCGCGTATCTTATCCTTCGCGCCGGCCGCCGCCTTCACTATGCGCTCGGCCTCGAGCTTCGCGTTCTCGACCCCCTCGGCCCTTGTCTTTTCCGCGTCTTCCGCCGCCCTGGCCT
>JAQUSE010000266.1 GCA_028715235.1 Candidatus Omnitrophota bacterium
GCGAGGTCATTTGCCACGGCGGAAATGAGAGGCACATGATTAAAAAAGGAGATACGCGCTCTTTCGCGAGCAATATCCCCCATCATTTTGAAAACCCATCCAAAACACTCAAGGCCCGTTGTATAATAATCCAGAACCCTAAATCTTACTGACCTTTTCTTTTATTTGTAAATTATCGATGAGATGTTTTTCCAGCTTATAACATTTGCGAAATCCCTTTTCTGATTTTCAGATCCTCCGTAAACCAGGTAGGCCTTTTTACCGTTCTCCCCCGCGACCTTGGCCCAATATTTAAGACCGTCAAAAAAATCACCGGTAACCGTCTTGCCGGACTTGATCTCTATCGATAAAAGAGTGCCGGATACGTCCAAAACACAATCCACTTCGTTGCCGGTCTTGTCCCGCCAAAAATAACAGCCCGACTCCTCTCCCCTGTTATACCTTTCTTTTATTAATTCCGATATCAATGCCGATTCAAAAAGGCTCCCGCGCAGGTAATGTGTCGCGACCTGCCCTCGGGCGCGCAGTCCCAAAAGAGAGCACGCCAGGCCGGGATCATAAAAATATAGCTTCGGCATTTTTACAAGGCGTTTATTGAAATTTTTGTAATAAGGCGCCAATAAAAAAATTATGTAGCATGATTCTAAAATAGATATCCAGGCCTTTGCCGTATTATGGGTAATGCCGCATTCATTTCCTAAAGACGATAGGTTAAGTATCTGCCCTATCCGTCCTGCGCAGAGTTTTAAGAACTTCTGGAATACGTTAAGATCGCCTATATTTTTTATAAGGCGGACATCTCTTTCCACATATGTCTGTATGTAGTTGGCGTACCAATCGGAAGGCGGTATCTTTTTGTCATAAATGCGCGGATAGAACCCCTTAAATAAATAATCGTCGATGTCTTTAATACGATAAGAGGTCTTTTCCAATTCCTCGATGCTAAAAGGCAGTAATTTTAATATGGCGGCGCGGCCGGCCAGTGTCTGGGATACGTGCTCGTGCAGTAAAATATTTTGTGAGCCCGTAAGGATGAATTGACCTGCTGATTTTTTCTTATCCACCTGCGTCTGGATATAAGAAAAAAGTTTCGGTACCCGCTGAACCTCGTCTATAATGACACCCTTGTCATATGTAGACAGGAAGCCTCGCGGATCGATTTCGGCGAATTCTCTGGTATCGAGGTCCTCCAGGGAAACATATGCCAGCTTCGGGAACACATTCTTTACGAGTGTTGTCTTACCGGATTGTCGCGGCCCCGTAACAGAAACTACAGGGAATTTTAAGGCCAGGTCGTGAAGTTTTTTAGAGATAGTTCTTGTTATCATGCGTAAAGTATACATTATATTGGACAAATTGTCAATATAATTTACAATTTGTCCGACTAAATCTTACTGACTTTCTGCCCCCGCTTCTGCAGTATATTTGAGAATTTCGACGCGACGATGTTCATCTCCAGCGGCTTTACCGCATAGTCTGTTGCTCCTAACTTCATAGCCTCTTCAGATACCTCATCACTGACATATGCGGAGACTACGAGAATATCCACTTTTGGGTTGATCTCTTTTGCCTCTTTTATTACGGCAATGCCGCCCTTCTTGGGCATCTTTATATCGAGTATCATCACATCACATGGATTCGACCTTACGAATTTGACCGCCTCCTCGCCGTCCTTCGCTTCCCGGTATTTACAGTCGAACCTCTCCTCCAGGAAATCTATGATCATGTTGCGCGCGTCAACCTCATCATCCACTACCAGAACCACAGGCTTGTTCATGCCTTCTCCTTCATGAGTTCCTGGACTTTCTTTATAACAACTTCTTCCAGATAGTCTACCCTGAACGGTTTTGTTATATATTCATCTGCGCCGAGCGCGCGGGCTTTTGCGACAATCTCCTTCTCCTCGTGGATGGTTAACATTATTACCTTAATACTTTTGTCCGAGGCCTTGACCTTTTCGAGCACTTCCAGGCCGCCCATACCCCGCATCCTGATATCTAGGAATACTATATCGGGCCTGTCCGTTCTTACCGCGGCGAGAGCGTCATCCCCGTTATTGGCGGTCCTTACGCTGAATCCCCTGTGGCCGAAGAAATCCCTCAACGCGTCCGTTATCCCCTTTTCATCGTCGACTATCAACAGTTTTATCATAATAGCCCCTATTCTTTCAGTATAGTCCGTATGCTTTTTAACAACTCTTCCAGTTTTATCGGTTTTAATATTACTTCGGCGGCGCCCATTTTTTTGAATCGTTCAGGTATAGCGGGGTCATTCCAGGCAGTAATCAATATATAACACGTAGAGGGGCTGATCTCCCGGGCCTTCTTAAGAAAATAATCGCCGTCCATATCCGGCAATTTATAGTCGAACAACACGAGGTCAGGCTTATCTTTACTTATCGCGTCGAGCGCCTGCGACGATGACGCCGCGACGCAGACCGTGTATTTAAACTCCTGCAAAAATTTCTGCAACGAGAGGAGGTATTCCTCTTCGTCGTCTAATATGAGGATCTTCTTGCTCATAGGAGGCCGCCCTTAAAGATTAATGTGAAAGTCGTACCTTTCCCTTCATGGCTCTCGACCTTTATCTTTCCGTTGTTCCTCTCAGTCATGATCTTCACCAGGGCAAGGCCCAGCCCCGTCCCTTTCCCGGGTTCTTTCGTCGTAAAGAACGGCGTAAAGACCCTGTCCAGGACCTCTTTTGGCATCCCATGGCCGTTATCGGTGATCTTGATGGATATCTCACCGCCGTCATTCTTGTCGACGCTTATTATTATTTTGCCTGTGTTTTTATCGATTGCGTGGGATGCGTTTTTTATTAAATTGAACAGGATCTGCTTTAACTGGCCCCTGTCCGCCATAGCATATGCGTGTTCGCACATGATCCTTTTTTCTATCTTATCGCTTTCAATGATCATACCGTTCTTAAGAAACGTTATGGTCTCATCGATCGCTTCGCTTATATTTACCTTATCAAATACAAGCTTCTTATCCGGCTT
>JAQUSE010000267.1 GCA_028715235.1 Candidatus Omnitrophota bacterium
GATCCGGATGAAGCAATCACCCTCATTCTTGAACTTATATGTATAGGTCAGGGGTTCATTCTTTTTTGGCTGAATTATTTCCGCGGATATCACCGAACCTGTTTTTTTATACTTTCCTTTTGTCTGCTGGTAAATGGTGCTGCCTATCCTTCCGACTATCTTGACGTTGCTTCCTTTACTCGGGTCGGTCTGGATCTCCGATGATTCAAAAAATATGACAGCATAGTGGCCGCCTACGGCGTCTTGCGGCACCCTCACTACATAGCTGAAAGCCCCGTTACCCTTAGCTGGTATCATGGCGCTTCTGGGCGTAACCTCTACCCAGCCGGCGCAGGATAACGGCGTTGTTCCGGCCATTTTGAATTCCTTTTCGCCCTTATCATTGTATATCCAGTCTTCGATGCTCGCGCCGACCGTGATCGGAGAATCACTGTTATTCTTAACGATTATCGACCCTATAGCGGATTCGCCGGGTTCGACGTTCACATCGACATGCGGCTTATCTATGCTGACCGATATAGCAAAGGCATCGCTAAAAGGCAGCATGACCGCAGCGCAGATAAGCGCGGCCCAGATCGATCTTCTTATAGCGCTATTCACCTTGTCCTCCCTTATTCGATCATAGTAAATATAATACGCGAATTATATGTCCCGGATTGCACTCTATGCGGTATATTCAACTTGAATTTAACTTTGATATTTACGCCCGAGGCGCCTTCCCCCGCCGGAGCTGTATAGACTATCCTTTCGACAAGATAATCCTGCTCAGTCATGACAAGCTGTCCCGTGCCGGTAGTGCTCGAGCCGTACCAGCGAAAATTCTCGCTGGGTATGACAGAGGACGGATTATTGGCATTAGTAAGCTGGGTGTCAAGCCTGGTCCTCAGGAACCAGGCGTTCCCCTGGTCTGTCGTGCACCGCACGGTAACACCCTGGGAGGGTATATCTCCTTTTATTTCATCAGGCGCCATCGCCCCGAAATCTATCGAATTAATGTCTGTTTCGAGCGTAAAAGCGGCATGGGCGGATCCCGGCATCAATGTAAAAAAAATTAACAATGTAAATAGAGGGAGTATTTTTTTCATTGCTCTGACATAGTCAGGGTTATGATAGTCGAGTAAGTCCCTGCGGCTTGCATTTGCGGAACATTTATGGACATTAGAAGATTAAGCTGCACCGGGTCTGCTGTTATCAGATCGTCCGCGCCGGCTGCATAAATATTTGTAGGCGTCGAGCTCAACGAGGGAGTCGGAGTTATGACACCTGAACCCTGCGACAATGTCGCCGCGCAGTTAAAATTTGAATAGGGTATGGTATATTGCTGGTAGGTAGGCGGCTGCAAAGCATTCATCATTATTACCCAGGACCTGTTATTATTGGTAACGCACGATACTGAAATGGACTTCTCGGACGATTTCGCGGCCGGGTCAACAGTCCCGAAGTCGATATTTGTTGGAGTGACCGACATATTGAAGACCGTATTTACGGTGACGCTTGCGGATAACGGTTTATCTTGCTGGGAAGCGGATAAATGGCTCGATATAGACAGGCATAATAACAATATCAATATTATTTTAAAATTTGGTCGCCTCATATTAATTATAAGTATACACAATTATATTTATAAGTCAATAGAGGCAAGGCGGGGACCGCATTATACTAAGTGGGCAAAAAGAGACCCACCTTCCGTGGAAGGTCTCTTTTATATTATATTACGTAAGCAATGTAATCTTATGATTCAGTCAAGGTGAATGTCATCGTATCCGTATAAGCACCGCCCTTTTGCAGAGAAGGAACATACATCGACACAGTTGCATTATGCGTATATGACCCTATCTCATTCGCGGCTGATGTGTAGAGCAACGCCTCTACGTTATCGGCCGGGAACGCGGCAGTGGTCGTATAAGTCGCATTAGGGGTTCCACTGGCTCCTGCATCCTTAGTGAACAGCATATAGATGTTATCAGCAGGGATCTCATATGCCCCACTCTTCATGCCAGTGTGCTTAAACTTTAACGTCCAGCTATTACCTGTAGATACGACTGTCGAAACATCGACAAAATCCGGTCCCGCGCTTGTATTATCCACCACGGACCCGAAATCTATCGCTGTCTTGCTGACGGACAATGCGAACTGCGAATTTACCGTCACCGACATGGTCACATCCTTACTAGACGTTAATGCATACGCTACATTGCTTGCGATGAACATCATAACAAGCAGAATAACTAATTTTTTCATTTTATTCACCTCCCTCCGATATTAATTTAAACAATGTTAACTTTCTAGTTTTCTAACACTTTCGAAATCATTAATAAAACCTCTTAATTTTCCAGATATAAAATATACTTGCCGGACTCAATTTCTACCAGCAAGTATTTGTCACTTTTTCCTTTGCTAACACAAATATACACTAGAAATAGGAAGTTGACAAGGGTTAATGTCTAGCTTTTTTATGAACTAACATTATTTCTATATTTGGATATGTTTTTAGGCTGGTATTTAAATTGCGGCTGGAAATTCGAGAGTGAAAGTGGTGCCTTTACCGGTCTCTGTTTTTTTGAGGAATATTTTTCCACTATTCTTTTCCACGATCTTACGGACTACGAACAGCCCGAAGCCTGTCCCCTTGCCGGGTTCTTTTGTGGTAAAGAAAGGTTTAAATAGCTCCTTGACGTTATCTTCGGATATGCCTGAGCCCGTATCCCTGATATCTATAGTAATTGTTCGCTTATCCTTTACTGCGGCTGTAATATTGATCTTGCCTTTTTTATCACCTATGGCCTGTACGCCGTTCCTTATAAGGTTAAAGAGCACTTCCTCGAACTGTTTTTTATCGACCATTATATCGGCAACGCCTTTTTCGATATCCTTTTCGATCTCTATGCCTTTCAGCCGCAATTCATATCTGAGCAGCTCCTGGACCTCGTCCACCTCTTTATCTATATTGACCTTTTCCGCTTTCCCTTTTGAAGGCTTGGCAAAACTGGACAG
>JAQUSE010000268.1 GCA_028715235.1 Candidatus Omnitrophota bacterium
CTCCGATGATAAGCCGGTGATGCGTGTCTCTGTCGACAGGAGGAACATCCTGATAGGAGACAGGGTCAGGTATACGGTTTCCGTAAAATATAGGGAAGGGCTCGAGCTTGAATTCCCGAATTTCAAAGAAGGTGTAATGGGGGATTTTGAGATAAAGGATTTCGGGTCAATCCGTAAAAAAGGCATTTTCGGAAACAGGTCCATCTCGCGCTGGTATTCGATAACGTCATTTTCAGTCGGCAAGCATGAAGTGCCGCAATATGACCTGAGGTATAAGAAAAAAGGCGAGAAAGACTGGAATAATATTCACTCCGAGAAGATCGTTGTAGTCGTGGAGAGTATATTGCCGGAAGGCGCGGCTCTCGTTGACATAAAGGACATAAAAGGGCCAATGTCTATACGTGAGATAGATTGGGCCCTGGTTGCCATAGTTTTCTTTATATTTGGTATCGCGGGCGTGGCCGCGCAAATCTGTATTAAAAGACTGCGCATGCGTCCTCCAAGGCCGCCGCATGAGGTTGCTTTGGAGGAATTAGAGGCGATAAACGCGCTGTTAGCCAGGACAGGCGACATCAAGGAGTTCTACATCGGGATATCCGACTCGATCAGACGCTATATAGAGAGCGTCTTTAGGCTAAAGGCCCCGGAGATGACGACCGAGGAATTCCTGAATTCCCTGAATGATTCAGCTGCCCTAACGGCTTCACAGAAAGAAGTGCTCAAGGAATTCATGAGCGCGTGCGACCTTGTCAAGTTTGCCAAATATACTCCTCGAAAGGACGAGATAGAGTCCGTCTTTACCGCGGCAAAGAAGTTTATAGGAGAAACAACATATCCCGTCGTCGGGAAATTGCCCCAAAAGGTGTAAAATATGGTAACGTTCAAATACCCTGCAGCCTTATGGCTGATCCTTCTGCTGCCTCTTCTTTTCATAATAGTTAAGAGCAGGCGCACCGACACGACATTCATCTTTTCCTCACGCGAACTCCTGGAGGGGCTTAAGCCGACGCTCCGCCTACGGCTCTCGAAGTTCATGATATTTTTTAGGGTTATAGCGCTGTGCCTTTTCATAATGGCCCTCGCCAGGCCGCAATCTGTTCTGGAAGGAACCAAGACAGTATCCGAAGGCGTCGACATTGTAGTTGCGCTTGACACATCGACGAGCATGCTGGCCGAAGACTTCAGGTTGGGGGCGTCGCGCGTGAACAGGTATGATGTGGTAAAGGAAGTCGTCAAGGAGTTCTTCAGGAAGAGGAAAGATGACAGGATCGGTATGATAGCGTTCGCGGCGCGCGCTTATACCGTATGCCCCCTGACTACCGATTACGCGTGGCTGAACGAAAATCTCGATAGGGTGAGGGTCGGAATGATCGAAGATGCCACCGCCATCGGCTCGGCGCTGGCCAGCGCCAGCAACAGGCTGCGCACATCCAAAACAAAATCCAAGATAATAATACTTCTTACGGACGGCGTAAATAACGCGGGCACGATCTCGCCTATAGTCGCGGCCGAGGCCGCGAAGGCGCTTAAGATAAAGATATACACGATAGGCGTGGGCACAAAGGGGCTCGTCCCTTATCCTTTTAAGGACGTCTACGGCAGGACAGTTTACCAGAAGATACCTATAGAGATCGACGAAGAGGTCCTCAAAAAGATCGCCGATATCACGGGCGGAAAATATTACCGCGCGACGGACACGGAGACCCTGCGTAAGTTATTCGACGACATAAACCGGCTTGAAAAATCGAATATCGAGCATTTCGGCTACAGGGAATATAGCGAGCTCTTCTATATTTTCCTTATACCGGCGCTGATTATGCTGGCGCTTGAGATATTCCTTGCGAACACTCTATTTTTAAAGGTGCCATGAACTACGCGAACCCGGATTATTTTAATATTATCTATTCTTTGACCGCGCTCCTGGTGCTGTTTTATATATGGACCTTCAGGCGCAGGCAGGCGCGCATCAGAAAGTTTGCGGACAAGACGTTACTGTCGAGCATCGCACCCACGGTAAGTATGAGGCGGAAGTTGATAAAGATGGCGCTGATCACGATAGCCGTATCCTTAAGCTTCATCGCGCTCGCGCGTCCGCAATGGGGGTTCGAATGGGAAGAGACGAAGAGGATGGGGCTGGATATATTGGTAGCCATAGACGTCTCTAACAGCATGCTCGCTACAGATGTCAAGCCCAACAGGCTCGAACGTTCCAAATTTGCCGTAAAGGACATGATAAAGAAGCTGAACGGCGACAGGATAGGGCTGATAGCGTTTGCCGGAGCGTCGTTCCTGCAGTGCCCGCTGACGATCGATTATAACGGATTCGTTCTCGCCCTTGATGACCTGAACACAGAGACGATCCCCAGGGGAGGGACATCCATAGCGAGCGCTATAAAAGAAGCGATGAGGATATTGAGCGGGCAGGAGAAGAAGTACAAAGTGCTCGTCATCATCACCGACGGGGAAGATCTGGAGGGCGATGCGCTCTCGGCGGCAAAAGAGGCCGCTGAGGCGGGAATAAGGATATACTGCATAGGCGTAGGGACGGCGGAAGGCGAATTGATACCCACCATAGGGGAGCGCGGCGACAGGGAATATCTCGTAGACAGTAAAGGTAATATTGTAAAGACGAAACTGAACGAAGATGTGCTGAAACAGATAGCGATCGCTACAGACGGCAATTATGTCCGGGCGACGCAGGCCGAATTCGGGCTCGTCCTGTTATATGATAAAAGCATTTCAAAGCTTGAAAAACGCGACATCGAAGCCAAAATGAGGAAGCGTTACAGGGAGAAGTTTCAGTATTTCCTGGCGTTCGCCATACTACTGCTCTTCATCGAACCGCTCATTTCCGAGAGGAGGCGTATCGCGACATGATAAGGGTGATCTCGATCGCGTTCCTCATGTGCTTCGCGATCAGCGAATGCGCCTTCGCCACGCTTAAAGATGATGTGAAAAAAGGCAATTTATTATATAATGATAAAAAATATTC
>JAQUSE010000269.1 GCA_028715235.1 Candidatus Omnitrophota bacterium
CGTATTGAACTGCCTTAAGCGGTATCTGCGTGTTGTTCGTAGATACCATTATCTTCCACGGATTGTAGTTGCTGGTGTAGGTAAGTTTGATCTTCGGCGCTGTCGCGAACCTGTCTGTTGTGTTCGTGCCATAAGAGATAGAGGCGACATCCGCTGACAATGATGTCGAACCGGCAAGCGCACCCGACGCAGTAACGGTCGCCGTCCTGTCGACAGTGATTGCTGCCTCTGCTACTGTTGCGCTGACAACGAACGCCAACGCCATTAATACATATGCGATCTTCGCAAATCGATTTTTCATTTTTTTAACCTCCTCTTTGTTTATTAACAGCTTTATAAACTTCTTAAATATAAAAAAAGAACCTGGCTTATCGCTCCAGGCTCTTTGTAGAATTCCCTGTATGTACGCTACAGCTGTTTTTTTCACCTTGACCCTTTCTTATTTTCAAAGAAAAAGCCCGATTGCTTTTTAAAGCTCGGCAACCAGGCTTTCTAATTTGAATTAGATCCTTGGCTTTGCGTCGCCGCCTCACAGCGGTTTTGCCCTTTCGAGTTCTAATACAAATATACTCTATATATAGGGATTGTCAATAGTTTATATTTAACTTTTTTGTAAACTAACATTTAAGCAACTACGACCCCTTTCTCAACACTTAAAATTCAATGCCTCGACGAGCCTGTATGCGCTTTTTGAACGGATGCCGCACCTCTTCCATCTCAGTGACCAGGTCAGCGCATGACTTAATAGCCGCCGGGCAATAGCGTCCCGTAAGGACTATCTCAACGAAGCCCGGCCTATGCCCTATTGCGTCGATAACGTCTTTTATAGAGACCAATCCTATCTTTGCAGCTATGTTTATCTCATCCATTATGACAATATCGTATTTGCCGGAATTTATGATCTCGCGGCATTTAAGCAGTCCGTCCTGAGCCAATTTCACATCCTTGGCGTGCGGCTTGCCTCTGATGAAACAGCCTCTGCCGCATTGTATGATCGTAATATTTTTTATCTTTGTCAGCGCCTTCTTCTCGCTGAAATCGCCGCTCTTAATGAATTGGAAGAAACAGACCTTAAGCCCCGCGCCCGCAGCCCTCAAGGCCAGCCCTAACGCCGCGGTAGTCTTTCCCTTGCCGTTCCCTGTATATACCTGCACCAGCCCATGCCTCAGTCTTTTTTTCATATCGCTTACCTAATATTATATTAATGACCTTCATCCTGCCTTCGCGTTCGGCATCCCTTGTCTCCTATTAAAGGGACAAACACGCAGCCGCATATTTCTTTAACATTTACAGAATCGCCCCTCTTTTCCACTATCGTAAGTATCTGATTGAAACTCCCGCCTACCGGTATAACAAGCCTGCCCCTATCATTAAGCTGCCCTATGACCGCATCGGGTATCGCAGGCGCTCCCGCGGTCACTATTATACCGTCATAAGGAGCTTTCTCTTCCAGGCCCAGCGTCCCGTCGCCCACCGTTATAGCGATGTTCCTGTAACCCAAATTTTCCAAGACCTTTCCTGCTGATGAAGTCAATGCCTCGATCCTCTCGATCGAATACACTTCATGGGCCAGTTCAGCCAGTATCGCGGCCTGATATCCGCTGCCTGTGCCTATTTCAAGGACCTTTTCATCGCCTTTAAGGCCGAGGCATTCTGTCATCAACGCCGCCATGTACGGCTGGGAAATAGTCTGGCCATTTCCTATCGGAAGAGGAAAATCGCTATATGCGTGCTCGCGGTCCTCTGCGGGAATAAATTCATGTCTCGGCACTTTGCGAAAGGCCTCCAAAACGCGCTTGTCGGATATGCCGCGGCCGATGAGCTGTTCGTCCACCATGGCATTGCGCATCTTTTCAAAGTCTGGTCCCATGACATCCCCTTAATTCCTTAAAGCCAGCTTTACTAAAAAAAATACGAATCTAAAGGTATCGACAAGAGGGTTTATCCTGCTCTTTTCATTCTCATAAACAGTCATGATGGGGGCCGACCCCACCTTGAAACCTTTTTTTGCGGCCTCGATGATAAGCTCGGATTCGATCTCATAATTGGAAGATGTAAGTCTTATCTTCTCTAAAACCCCCCTCTTTATAAGCCTGAAACCGCATTGGCTGTCGGGGATCATTTGGCCGCATATCATGGAGATGAGATTGGACATAAAACGATTGGTGTATATCCTAATAAGCGGCATGGCGGATATGTCCATCATCCTGTTCCCGATAATGACATCCGCTCCCGTCTCTTCCATCTTATTCAAAAAAACGTCTACGTCCGATACTCTATGCTGTCCGTCGCCGTCCATAACAAGCACTGCGTCAAAGTCTTTTTTCAGGATATGCTTAAAGCCTTCCTGCAATGAGGCGCCTTTACCCTTATTGACATCATGCTTAACTACGACCGCGCCTTGCGCTCCTGCTATCGAAGCCGTATCGTCGGTCGAGCCATCATCTACTACAAAGACGGTGACCCCCTTTGCTTTAAGCTCACGCACAATACCGCCTATCGACCTGGCCTCATTATAAGACGGTATCAGGACGCACGTTGTTCCCATTATCGCTCCATATATCTTTAAATACGTACCATTGGGTCGGATACCGCCTGATGTAATCCTCCATCACTGACACGATCCTCTTAGTCAAATATAGCGTTTCGGCCGTTTCATCGCCGTTCGTATTCGGGTATATCGGCTTATCGAATACGAACCTGAATGTGTCGTCGTCCTCTCTGAGCATGAAAGTAGGCACTATGGCCGAACCTATCCTGTAGCTGAACGCCGCGGGGCCTTTTGGGATAGGCGCCTTCTTACCGAAAAAATCCACAGAAAGGCCGTTCTTTGTAAAATCCCTGTCGCCAAGGAGCGCGAGTATCTCATTATCCTTCAGCGCCGAGTAACAGCTCTTCAGCGAGATCCCTATTTCGATAGGCCTCATCCTGCATTTAAGCCTCTGGCGTTTAAAGAATTCGTTGACATTCTTATGCCGATGCGACAAGACC
>JAQUSE010000031.1 GCA_028715235.1 Candidatus Omnitrophota bacterium
CAGAAACCAGAACGGCCAAATCACCGCTTTTTTCTTTTTCTGGTTACTGGTTACTTTTTTTCTGGTTACTCTTAAATATCCAGCACCTTAACTTCGTGCGCGTGCTTCTCTATAAATTCCCTGCGCGGCTCCACGGCCTCACCCATCAAAACAGTGAACATGGCGTCAGCTTCAACGGCGTCTTCGAGCATCACCTTCAGGATCGTGCGCTTTTCCGGATCCATGGTCGTATCCCACAACTGCTCGGGGTTCATCTCTCCGAGACCTTTGTAACGCTGTATGGACATGCCTTCTTTGCCCACAGTCATTACGAATCTCAAGATATCTTTCAGGGTGAAGAACTCTTCGCGGGTCTTTTCCCTCTTTATCACATATTTCGGTTTCCTGACGTCCTTCCTGGACGACCTTTTAGCGGCCTCCGCTTCGCTCTCATCGCTGTAATCTTCAACGTCAACGCCGAGCTTCTCTATCCTCTCGACTATCTTCTCGATCTCCCTGGCTTCATAGAACTCAACATGCTCCACACCCCGCGTCTTTTCCTCCAGGGCTTCTTCCTGGGCAGACTTCCCTTTTCCTTCTTTATCCTTCTTCTTTTGCCCATTGCCATTATCTTCGCCCAGATACTTGGCCAACTCATCGTCATTATATAGAAAATGGTCTTCGTACTCCACTTTTACCATATAAAGTGGTAGTTTTTTGGTCTTTTTATGCCTAAAACTGATGTATTTTGAGAAACTCACTCCACGTCTCTCTACAGCGTTAGACAGGTTTTCAAGCTCGACCAGGGCGTCCAGGATGGCCTTAAGCTGCTTATCTGTAAATTGATGCTTATCTTTCTGGCGCGTCACTTCCATGCCTTCGGAACCAAGTTCAAGCAGCATATTATTGAAGTCGTCTTCGGTCTGTATATACTCTTCTCTCTTGCCTCTCTTGATCTTGTATAGAGGAGGCTGGGCAATATAAATATGCTCTTTCTCTATCAGCGCCTGCATCTGCCTGTAAAAGAATGTCAGGAGAAGCGTCCTGATATGCGAACCGTCAACATCGGCATCGCACATAAGTATTATCTTGCCGTAACGGAGTTTTTCGATATTGAACTCTTCTCCGATACCGGTGCCTATGGCGGTTATCATCGTCCTTATCTCTTCGTTCGACAACGCCTTATCGAGCCTCGCTTTTTCGACGTTCAATATCTTGCCCTTTAACGGCAGGATCGCCTGGAACCGCCTGTCGCGCCCTTGCTTCGCGCTGTTGTGGACAAAAATGCCGCTCGACAGCGCGAAATTATGGGTGTTTGGAACCTCTATATCGTAGACGTCCCTCTGTTCGGTAAGCCATTCGACGCGCTTTACTTTATGGTTGTAATTCCTGGCGGCTTCCCAAAACCTGCAAACGTCATTATCAAAAAATCTTCCCAGTAGTGTACCGAACTTCAGCAAGTTTTTGTTTTGCGGGGCCAACTTTTTTCTCTCTTCTTCGTACTCAGAAACAGCCCTGTTCTCGTCGACAAGCTTTTTTGCCAACGCCATACTATGATTAAAATATGTTTTATTATAAGCTTCTTTCCTTTTTAACCTAAACTCGCCCGTCCATTGTTCTTTCGTTTTTTCCCTGCGCCACAACCACAGGGTGGTATTCTCCCATTGTTTTTTTGAACTGTCGGAATGTCTTTTTCTATGCTCCGGATGTCCCCCAAAATATCTTTTTGTATTTTCGGACTGCTTTTCTCTATTTTTGGGATCGGCCCAGTATTTTTTTTGCGCCTCATTTATTATGTGCAATATGTTTTTTCTGAAAGTCTTGTCCGCGTAGAAAAACTCCATATATTTTTCCAGCATATATTTTTTATACACGGGATCTTGCCATTGTTTTTTGGCTCTCTCGCTGAGCATCTTGGAGCATTGCTTCATAAGGGCCGACATTTTCTTTCTGTATTCTGGGGATCGCTTTGTTTCATTGCATTTTTCTATGACTTCTTTGGTATGCAATGTCGCCTTGGCGTGTTTCCTGTGATGCGCCATATGGTATTTTCTGCCCATTCTTATAATATTGTCCGGATTATTATTCATCTTATTAAAATCAATATGATGTTTATCCTCTCTTCCATATGCGCAATAAACGCCGTGCTCCATATTATAAGCATCCGATAGCAGATGGGTAAATACCCATGCGTTTTTCTTCGTATCAAAAACCATAGGATAGCCTTTTATGGTAACCTTCCCTTCTATGGCAGATAGTTTTGTCGTAAACGGCATGAGAGATTCGCCTGGCGCAAGGTCCTTTGCCTGGGTATAGAACCCGTCTCTTGTCATAAAAAGATGGCCTGGCGTGCAGGTTATTTTTTCATCGTTATCCAAAATCACATTTATAACTTCGGCGTTCCTTTTTGTACACCTTGGGTGTGCTATTTCTTCTACGCTCATCGTGCCGGCAGTTGTAATCGTGTAACAATAATTCTTTTTTCCTTGCTTCCATTCATTGGCAAGCTCTATAAAACTCAGGTTTCTTCCGTCGGCCAGAGCAACTTTTGTGTCTCCGTCAAAACAGCCTCCGGCGCTATCCCCTTCCACAAAATAGAGCTCGCATAATGAAGGATCGGATTCCTGGCAATCGGCAAGCTTGCCGGGCAGCGACGCGCCTTCCAGCGCGCCTTTCCGCCTGGTGAGCTCGCGCGCCTTCCTTGCGGCCTCTCGCGCGCGCGCGGCCAGGACAGCTTTCTCTATTATCTTGTTCGCGATAGGCGGGTTCTCTTCGAGGAATCCGCCGAGGGCCTCGTTGACTATCGACTCAACTATGCCTTCGACCTCGGAGTTGCCGAGCTTCGTCTTCGTCTGGCCTTCGAACTGAGGGTTAGGGACTTTCGCGCTGATGACGACAGTCAGCCCTTCCCTCACGTCGTCGCCCGATATGGCCGAGTCCGATTCTTTCAGCAGGTTCTTGTTTTTACAATACTGGTTTATCGTCCTCGTTAAAGCGGATTTGAACCCGGTCAGGTGGGTGCCGCCCTCGATGGTATTTATGTTGTTCGCAAAGGTGAATATGTTCTCGCCGTAACCGTCGTTATACTGCATCGCCACTTCCGCTATTATCTTATCTTTCTCTTTCTGGAAATATATGACCTTCTTGTGGAGCACATTCTTATTCTTATTTAAAAATTCCACGAATGACACTATGCCGCCGGAGAACTTAAACTCCATCTCCTTCTCTTTCACCCTCTCGTCCTTCAGGGTGATCCTTATATCCCTGTTAAGGAAGGCAAGCTCTCTTAAGCGGTTGGCGAGCGTGTCGAAACTGTATACTATCTTGTCGCCGAATATCTCCTTGTCGGCCTTGAACGTCACGCGCGTCCCCGTCTTCTTCGCGGTACCTATAACTTTCAGCTTCGATGCGGTCCTGCCCTTCTCGTATTCCTGGTGGTGTATCTTGCCGTCGCGCCTTACCTCTATCTCGAGCCATTCAGACAGCGCGTTCACGACGCTTACACCGACGCCGTGCAAACCCCCGGCCACCTTATATACCCTGTGGTCGAACTTGCCGCCCGCATGCAGCTTCGTGAGCACTACCTCGACAGCCGGCTTGCCTTCGGTCTTGTGTATGTCGACGGGTATGCCGCGTCCGTCGTCGGTAACCGACACCGAATTATCGGCATGTATGACCACGTCTATGTTGGACGCGAAGCCCGCCATACATTCATCTATGGAATTGTCGACGACCTCATACACGAGGTGGTGCAGGCCTCTCATGGTCGTGTCGCCTATATACATAGCCGGCCGCTTCCTTACGGCGTCGACGCCTTCGAGGACCGTTATGGTAGTCGCGTCATACTTCTTTACCGCCGCGGCTTTGTCTTTTTCCTGCGTATCTTGTTCCTGAACTTTTTCTATAGCCTTTTTCTTTGCCATCTCTCTCCTCTTAGCTTACAGCTTAAAACTTACAACTTACAGCTTATTTAATCTCCCCTATCCTGAACCGTATATCTTTAAGCTTCTTCCCCTTCAACCTTCCCTCGAGCTTCTTCAGGATCTCCCTCTTCTTCGTGGTAAGTTCGTACAACCAGCTCGACCCGTCCACATTGACTATCATGTTCGACTTCCTGAGCGAAACCGGCCGCGAGTGCGAGGCCCCCGCCTCTCCCGCAGCCTCTTTCCATATTTCAATTATATCTTCTTCGCTGAGACGCTTCTCGGGCCCCAGAGTCTTTATAACGCGCTTTAAAATATCCTCTATGGACTTCTTGTCTTTGTCGCGGCTCATCATCCCAACTGCATCGGCAGAACTACGTACACATATTCGCTCCCGACCCTTACCGCGCCGGGTTTCTCAGCGTCCACAAGCTCGAAATTTATCATCTCCTGGTCCACGTTCTTCAGGAGGTCCGCGAGGTAATCCGGATTAAAACCCACAGACAACTCCTTACCTTTATAATCCGCGTCGACCTCGACGCGCGCTTCCCCCAGGTACGGGCTGTTCTTGGACGCTATGATCTTATCCTTACCTAACTCTACCTTGATGGCCATTGAGTCCGGGTTCGTAAAGAGCGCCACCCTCTTCACGGCGGACAGGAGCGCGCTCCTCGACACCACTATCTTCTCCTTCGCTTCTTTCGGTATAACCTGCTCGTAATTCGGGAATTCGCCCTCGATGAGCCTGGAAACGAGCCTCGTTTGTCCCGCGTCAAAGAAGACCTGGTTATCCCCAAAGAAGATCTTAACCTCTCCGTCTTCTCCCAGTATCTTATCCAGCTCGTTAACAGCTTTTGTCGGGACTATAAACTTCCGCTCCATCGATTTTGGGAGCTGCATCTTTTCCTCTATCGAGGCCAGCCTGCGGCCGTCCGTCGCTACCAGCCTGATAAACGACGGTTTCACCACAAAGAGGACGCCGTTAAGCACATATCTTGTCTCGTCACGGCTTATCGCGAAACTCGTCATCTTGAGCATCGTCTTCAACTTCTTCTGCGGCAGGTTTATAGAATCCTTGTCTTTCAATTCCGGCAGCTGCGGAAACTCTTCCCTGGGAAGGCCCATCACCTTGAATGTGTTTTTGCCGCAATCGATATTCACCACATTGTTCTTTTTTACGGATATCGATATACTCTCGTTATCCGGCAGCTCTTTTATTATATCAGAAAACTTCTTAGCGGGCACCGTGATCGCGCCTGTTATGGCGGGCTTTACCGGTATCTTTGAGACTATACCTATATCAAGGTCTGTTGTCGTCATTATAATATTCTCATCCTTTGCCTCTATCAGTATGTTGGATAATATAGGAAGGCTCGATTTTGTGTTTATAGCCGTTTGCACGCTCTGTATGCCTTTTAACAGAATATCTTTCGTTGTATTGAATTTCATCCCCAGTATACCCCCTTCTATTATTATTGTTTTTATAAAAATAAATAGTAAAAGTAGCAGCAGGGCCTGTTGGTATGTCAGTAAGTAGACAACCGCATAAGACACAACAATTTACGGCCCATAAAAGATCCACAACCAGAAAAAACTTATCAACACTGCCAACAGAAAACTAAAAACCGGCTGCGCCTCAAGCCTTAATGTTCTGGACGAGCCGGTCTACAAGAGACTTAAACCCCTCTTTTGATTTAAGGTCATTCTCTATCTTATCATAAGCGTGTATTACCGTAGTATGGTCCCTGCCTCCGAAATATTCCCCGATCTCCGGCAGGGAATAGTCGGTAAGCTGCCGCGCGAGATACATAGCTATCTGCCTGGGGTAAGCGATGGCCTTGGACCTGTTCTTGGCCCGCATATCGGATAATTTAATATCAAAGTACTCACTGACCTTCTTCTGTATCATCTCTATAGAGACCTTCTTCTCGCCTTCCGCTATCATGTCCTTCAGGACCTCTTTTACGAGATCGACCGAGACATCTTTTTCCACCAGCTTGGCGTATGCGACCACTCTGATAAGGGCTCCCTCCAACTCCCTTATATTGGTCTTGATCTTCTCCCCCAAAAAATAGAAGACGTCTTCGGAGAGCGCGATCGTCTCCTTCTCCGATTTCTTTTTTAGTATAGCTATCCTCGTCTCAAAATCCGGCGCCTGGATATCGGTCACGAGACCCCACTCGAACCGGGAGATGAGCCTCTCCTCGAGAGATTGTATCTCTTTCGGAGGGCGATCGCTCGACACTACGATCTGTTTGTGCGCGTCGTAAAGCGCGTTAAAGGTATGGAAGAACTCTTCCTGCGTGGACTCCTTCCCCGCGATGAATTGTATATCGTCGATAAGGAGAACATCCACGCTCCTGTACTTCTCCCTGAATTTCTGCGTGGACCTGTTCTGTATGGCGCCGATCAGCTGGTTCGTGAACTCCTCACTCGATATGTAGAGTATCTTGACCCGCGGATTTTTCTGGACGGACCGCTGTCCGATCGCGTGCATGAGATGCGTCTTACCCAACCCGACGCCGCCGTATATGAAAAGCGGGTTGTATGCCTTCGCCGGAGAATCCGATACCGCCATAGACGCCGCGTGCGCGAACCTGTTAGAGGCGCCCACTACGAAACTGTCGAAAGTATACTTGGGGTTCAGGCCTATCTCTTTCGCCGGGCCCTGGTTCACGCGGGCGAACGGCCAGAAGGTCTTCGATTCTTTTTTTGGTTCGTCAGCCTTCGCGGCAACGGCCTCTTCGACGGCCGCTTCAGTGAATACGAAATCGACGTTGAGGTCCCTGCCGGACGCCTTTTGTACGGCAGACGATATCAGCGTCATATAGCGTTCCAGCAGCCAGGTTTTAAAGAACTTGTTCGGAACGCCCAGGACCATCGCGTCTTGAGTAATAGAGACGAATCTTATGGGGCTGAACCATATATTGAAAGTCTGGTCGTTGGCAAGCTCCTTCTTTATGATCTCCTGTGCCTTTGACCAGATAGATACTCCCGAATCCGCCACAAACACCCTTTCTGAGTTATCCACAGACTTTTTGCTTGGGTTTTAACACAAATTGTTCGAGTTATTCACAGGTTGTGCACAATAAAAATCAGAAGTTTACGCCCCGCCATCTCCAACGATGCATTGTGATAGGGCGCCGCTTCCTATTTCGCAAGTTGTAGCCAGGTTCCCAAGACCGCAGGAGTTTGCGCTAACGCCGACGCCGCACTGGCTTATGGCGGCAGATCCATCGCCGCACAAGACTGCGTCGCCCGAACCGTTCTCGCAATTGGCATAGCCCGTCCCTATGTGTTTAATCATGCCAGTTGCGCGGAGACGCGGCGCCTGCCACATCATTATTTTATCCATCTTTATCTACCTGTATTGATTATCAATCGATTAACTCTTATACCACGGTAAAAAGTAAAGGTCAATCTTTTTGTTGACGCCGGCAATAATTGTGTTATAATCTAACGACATAATTAGATGCTTCGGCAGCTACAATGCTTCCGTCGGGCGCATTGCTTAACGCCGCCTCAGCATCGAATTTGTGTACAAATTCGAAAGGACTTTTAAATGAAATATAATCTGAGACCAAAATCTAATCTCAAGAGGAAGAGAAAACACGGGTTCAGGAAGAGGATGAAGGACCGCTGGGGCAGGGCCGTTTTGAAAAGAAGGAGACAGAAGGGCCGCCATAAACTGACGGTATGATCTCCGACGAGAAATTCGGGAAAGATGAGCACCTTTTAAAGACCGCGGACTTCAGCAAGGTCTACAAGAGAGGCGTCCCGCACAAGTCCGGCGGGATAATTTTGTACTGCCAGCCTAACGCGCTGGAAAAGAACAGGCTGGGATTTTCCATAAGCTCCAGGAACGTAAAACTCGCCACCAAACGCAACCGGCTCCGGCGGTTTTTCAAGGAAATCTACAGGAAGAATAAGAAAGATCTGCGGAGCGGCTTCGACATGATCATCGTCGTCAAGAGGGACTTTGGCAGTTCCCTGACCTTTAAAGAGATAAAGAAGCATTTTTTAAGATTGGTAAAAGAGGCAGGCCTTTTGACATGAAAATAGCGCTGATTCTGTTATTAAAATTTTATCGTAACTGCTTGTCACCATACAAGTTACAATGCTGCAGATTTTATCCTTCCTGCTCTGAATACGCTATATCGGCAATAGAAAAACACGGAGCTTTTTACGGACTTTTCAAAGCCGCGAAACGGATACTGCGATGCCACCCTTTTTCGAAGGGCGGGTATGATCCGGTGTAGAGCAAAAAAATAGTAACCAGAAAAGAAGTAACCAGAAATCTGAAAAAGCTCGGTTGTCTGGCTCCATTCTGGTTACTGGCAACTGGTAACTAATCGATTTTAAGGGAGAAACATGGAAAAGAGACTTGTCATTGCAATAGCGCTGTCGATAGTAATAATACTTTCTTTCCAATCTATGGTGGTGAAACAGAAGAAGGCGCGGGAAACTGTCGCGCCCGTCGGAGAAATAGCCGCGCCTGTGCAAACAAAGGCGCCGGAGATCGCCCCCTACCCCGTTTCGAAACCCTCATTCGAGGAAAAATTGCTGGAAGCGTCGACCGATAAATATATCATGACGTTCAGCAATGTCGGCGGCTCGATAAAGGCAATTCAGCTGAAAGAATATAAGAACCTGGGGACCGACAAACCGCTCGACCTCGTTAGCATAGAAAATCCGGAGGAGTATATCTTTGCTTTAAGCGAACCGTCAAGCCCCGGAGCTCTTGATATGTCGGAGTATTCGGTAGCGAGAGAAGACGGGGCTGTCGTGTATTCTAAAACGGCAGGCGACTTCAAGATAATAAAGAAGTATATTTTACGTAACAATAAGAATGGCATAGAGTTACAAGTTTTTATAAAGAACATTTCCAGCAGCCGGCAGCCGTTTCGCTACAAGATAGTGGGCGGATCCGGCCTTACCGAAGAGAAAGCACAAGATAAAGCCGTCATAGCCGCGACCGCAAAGGTCAATGAAAAGAAGGTAAATTATAAAAGGCCAAGGAACGATGAACGGATAACCAACTCAGGGGCTGTTAACTGGATAGCGCTTCATAATAAATACTTCTCTCTGATCTTGAAACCGCTTGGCCAGGCAAAAGACCAGTTCCATTATTTGAACAGGGACGGCCTGCTCGTTACCGGAGTCGAGACAGATATATCTGCCATTGCCCCCGGAGCTACGGCGGAGAACAGATATCTCCTCTACGCAGGGCCAAGCAATATACCGGTCCTGAAAGAGTTCGGCTATGAACTCGACGAGACTATCGACTACGGATTCTTCGGAGGAATAAGCAAGATATTGATAACCGCTATGAGACTATGTTACAATATAGTGCGGAATTGGGGTGTGTCGATAATATTGTTGGCGATATTGCTGAATATTGTCCTCTTCCCTTTGACGGTCAAGAGTTTCAAGTCTATGCAGAAGATGCAGGAACTCCAGCCGCAGATGGAAAAGCTGAAAGCGCAATATAAAGGGAACCCTCAGAAACTGAACCAGGAGGTAATGGAGCTCTATAAGAAATACGGCATCAATCCTCTTAGCGGCTGCCTTCCCCTATTGCTCCAGATGCCAATATTCTTTGCTCTGTATCAGGCTTTGATGAAATCGATAGAGCTTAGGAATTCTTCGTTCCTCTGGATAAAGGATCTCTCGTCCCCAGAGGCAATACCGATCCCTATAACATTGCCCATAATAGGCAATACTATTAACATCCTCCCTCTTGCCATGGTGGCGGCAATGGTCTTCCAGCAGAAGATGTCGACTAGATCTACGGGAGCCGGAGTGACCGAAGAGCAGAAACAGCAGCAGAAGATGATGCTGATCATCATGCCGATAATGTTCGGGTTCCTCTTCTACAATATGCCGTCAGGGTTGGTCCTATACTGGATAGTCAGCACTGTCATGACGATATCGGAACAAGCCCTGGTATTGAAAAAGGCATAGCCCTTGACAAATACAGTTTTGTAGGGTATATTTTTGGTAAATAGTTTCCCGTGAAACGTCTCGGAGTGACGAAATTTTAATGGGTAAAGTAATAGCTATCTGTAATCAAAAAGGCGGCGTTGGCAAGACTACAACGTCAATAAACCTTTCTGTCTATCTCGCCTTTTCCGGCAAAAAGATCCTCCTGATCGACATAGACCCTCAAGGCAATGCCACGAGCGGACTCGGCATCAATAAACATAATATTAAGTCAAGCATTTACGATGTAATAATCGACGAGATAGATCCTCGTACCGCCATATTAGCCACTCAAATCGACAACCTTTCCTTGATACCATCGACCTTAAGCCTCACAGGCGCTGAGGTCGAGCTAGTCGGTATCATGGGTAGAGAATACAGGCTTAAAAAAGCCATAGCATCGCTTATGGCAAACTTTGACTATACTATAATAGATTGCCCACCATCGCTCGGACTCCTGACTGTAAATGCCCTCGCCGCCGCAAATTCAGTATTGATCCCAATACAATGCGAATATTATGCGCTAGAAGGTTTAAGCCAGCTTGTTAATACTGTAAATCTTGTTAAGGATAATATAAACTCAGCTCTCGAGGTCGAAGGGGTATTACTCACAATGGCCGATTTCCGGACAAAGCTTACAAATGAGGTAATTGATGAGGTAAGAAAATTCTTCAAAGATAAAGTATATAGCACTATTATACCGCGAAATATCCGGCTTACTGAAGCGCCTGGTTTTGGTAAGCCAGTCGCATTATATGATAAGAATTCAATCGGCGCATTAAGATATCAGGAATTTGCCAATGAAGTGTTAGGTGTAAAGAAAGCAGAAAACAAAGACATTAATTCTTGTAACTCTAATTCTGACAAGATGTTAGAGAAGATTAATTAAAGACCTCGGCCTGAGGCCTCGGCACTTAACCGACACTATTGCTGAATAAACTTGGCCGCTCGTAGAACTCGCGGCACTTAGCCAACACTATT
>JAQUSE010000270.1 GCA_028715235.1 Candidatus Omnitrophota bacterium
CTGCTGCTCCTTCGACTTTTTCTTTTAAAGGGCTCGTTTGGGGTTTACAATCTCCCTATTTCTTTATACTATACTCTGTAAATAACGGTCTAACTTGACACTGAAGTCATTACATATCGGTATATTCTATGCGCGTATCTGTACTGCCCCATCCCAAACTTCGCCCTTATCGAGAAAAAGTCTGGAAGGAGCATCACCCGTAAAAATTTCCCAGCCCGCATACTTTAACCTAATATTATTCCCGCCCTCTGTCATATTCTGGCGGGATCCCGCCCCGTATTAGACTCTAGGCGGGACAATGTGCTCATCATAACGTCGGCTTAGGTTTTATCTGCTTCCCTTGTAAAATTTTTCGCTCCTCAGATGGCGCCCGCCTGCCCGACTTCGACTGTGTCAGGCGGGCAGGGAACTTACGGGCGGTTGCCGAAGTTCTTTTTAACCTGCCCCCTCAGCAAAATTTCTTCGCCCCGTTATGGCGACGACGGCAACCGGCCACGTGGGTTGAGCCGTAAATTTTGATAACGTCTCATTAATACCCAAAGCACTTTAGCGCCATAGTTACCATAAGAACAAAAAAGCCTAAACACTATACACAAAACCAAACACACTTGATATCAAAATTAGGCGAAGCCCACTGGCCGGTTAGCCGAATCGGCGCAAGGGCAAAGCGAAAAATTTCATCCCTTCTTCCTGACGAGCTCCCAGTACTTCGCCCATTTGAGGAAATGTATCCACGCGAAGAGCACTGCGAAGGCCAGCCCATACATCCCTTCTTTGTAACCCTGCTTCTTAACATACGACTTCCAGAACATCTTGAGCGATTTTAATATCATATTGCTCTTTATCTTCGCTTCGGGCAAGATTCCCTCTTTTTTCAGCAGTTCCTTTGACGAAATATCCGTATAGCGGTTCTGTCTTACTATAAACTGGCTTATGGAACCAAACGGATAATGCTCGATGTCGGCTTCTATCTGGCCCATGTTGCCCTTGTAAACTGGTACCTCATGGACGACGCCCTCGTATCGCACATGTCTTTTGTCGACGAGGTTCGGGATGTAATGATGGAATCCCCCATGGTCCATAGCATGGCTCAGGAAGAAATTCTTCCGCCGGAATTTATAAACTACAACGCTTTCGCCTTTAGACAGCGTCTCTTCCATCCTGGCCGCAAAATCTTTAGTCACTACATCGTCGGCGTCAAGGTGCAGGACCCAATCGTTCTTTGCGCTGTCCTGGCCCGCATTCCTGTCGTCCGCGAACGAACCCGTAAAGCGGCGCTGTATCACCTTTGCCCCGGACGAACGCGCTATCTCAACGGTCCTGTCCGTAGAAAAACCATCGACAACGATGGCCTCGTCCGCCCACTTGACGCTCGCGAGGCATCTGGCAATATTCTCTTCCTCATTCTTGGCTATGATAGCCACCGATACAGGTATATGGCCCATAATATCTCCGTCAGTAATATTTCACCCTGGCGCAATGGATAAATGTCAGCCTCTCCAGCACCTTGCCGAACTTCTCTTCTGACACGAATATCTCATCGAACTTCTTCTTCTTTTTCAGTATATTGAACAGGGTATTAAGGTAAAAGTGTTTACCGGGCAGTTCGACCGTTTTTATATTCGAGTGCTCCGGCAGAGGGAGCTTTTCTTTTAAAAAGAACGAGACCCAATTGCCTCCCCGCGCCAGTTTAAGAGTGTCCGAAGACAGCCTTTTCAAGACATTGTCATCGTAAGAATCGAGCACATACGCGATCCTCCTGGGCTTGCCCCACCTGAATTCGTATATCTCCCTGTTCCTCTTAAAATCTTCTTCGAACGTCTTCACTTTACCGAACGACGAGCTTTCCCTGTGATACACATAAGCGCCGCACGCCCTGACACACCTGTAGCCTTCTTTCACGGCCCGCTTCGAAAAATCCGTATCCTCAAAGTTCCCCATGCCGTATATCTCGTCAAAGAGGCCTATCTTTTCTATCACCTCACGTTTTATGAGCATGCAGAAACCTATCGCCGCGCCGAGTTCGACGAATTTTCCCGCTTCCGCGGCCAGTGAAGCCGCGTAAAGTTCAAACGGCTGTCCGTCGGAAGGCTTCTGGCCCAGATTATTGCTGGAGGGATTAACTATACCTATATCATTCTTAATTGAAGCGATATCTATCATGGATTTAAGCCAATCTTTGGTCGTGATAGTATCGTTATTCAATAAACATACGTAAGGCGCGTCTGAAGCGCGTATCCCCTGGTTCACAGCCTTGACGAAACCGACATTCTTATCATTACGCAAGACAAGGACAGGGGGAGACTTCATCTCCTTAAGGCCGTCCAGATATCCGCGAGTCTCTTCATCGCTGGCGTTGTCTATGATGATCAGGCGGTAATTGCCGTCTGTGTTCTTAATGATAGAGTCGACGCAATCCCTGGTAAATGCGCGCTGGTTCCATACCGGTATTACTATATCGCACCTGTCCACTTATTCACTCCTGATAATTTTACCGATTTCGCTCTAACCTAAGCCTTGTTATGTGAGCACTGAAAATATTCGCTTATAATAAATTTTTACGGGTCCTGCTGCTCCTTCGACTTTTTCTTTTAAAGGGCTCGTTTGGGGTTTACAATCGGACTATTTCTCTATACCCAAAGGGGTAGATAACGGTCTAACTTGTCTTTCAGTCATTACATTTATGTATATTCTATGCGGGTATCTTGAATACCCCATCCCAAACTTCGCCCTTTGCGAGAAAAAGTCTGGAAGGAGCATCACCCGTAAAAATTTCCATACCAGCTCTTCCCCAATAAAATTTCTTCGCTTAAGTTACAGCGACGATGGCAAACCGGCCATGTGGGTTGAGCCGTAAATTTTGATAACGTCTCATTAATACACAAAGTACTTAAGCGCCATAGTTACCATAGGAACAAAGAAACCAAACTAACTAAATATAGCAAAAATATACTTGATATCAAAATTAGGCGAAGCCCACTGGCCG
>JAQUSE010000271.1 GCA_028715235.1 Candidatus Omnitrophota bacterium
ATACCCGGTCGTGGATGTCAGGGCTATTGTTTACGACGGCAAGACGCATCCGGTCGATTCGAAGGATATAGCTTTCCAGACGGCGGCGCGGCATGCGTTCAGGGAGTCGATGCTAAAGGCAAAGCCTGTGCTGCTGGAGCCGATAATGGACGTAGACATCGTCGTTCCGGATGAATTCATGGGAGATATAACCGGCAGCCTGAATTCAAGGCGCGGCAGGGTGATGGGGATGGAGCCGGGAGACGGGAGCCAGACGATAAAGGCGAAGGTCCCGCTCGAAGAGATGTACAAATATGTGAATGAACTTAAATCTATAACCGGAGGCCGCGGCACGTACACTATGAGTTTTTCTCATTATGAAGTCGTGCCGTCGAATACGGCCCAGGCGATAATAGAGAAGGCGAAGCTGAGTAAGAAGGAAGAAATCGAGGCGTAATTCTTACGCAAACAGTAGTTCTGTTGTAGGGTTATTGCGTTATAGCGTTCGAACGCAATAACGCTAAAACGCAAAGAACGCAATAAACTAACGCATAAATTGAGAGGAGACACATGAGCGGACACTCGAAGTGGGCAACGATCAAACATAAAAAAGCGGCGACGGACGCCAAAAGAGGATCGTTGTTCACAAAACTTATCAAAGAAATAACCGTGGCCGCAAGAAGCGGCGGAAAACCCGATTCTAATCCCAGGCTAAGGGTCGCAATAGAGCGCGCTAAAGAAGCGTCGATGCCCGCGGATAATATCGAACGCGCCATAAAAAAAGGCACGGGGGAACTGGAAGGGGTCAGCTATGAAGATATAACCCTCGAAGGTTACGGTCCGGGCGGAGTGGCGATCTACGTAGAGGGTGTCAGCGATAATAAGAACAGGACGACGAGCGAGGTGCGCACTATATTCACCAAAAAGGGCGGCAATATGGCCGGCGCCGGTTCTGTCAGCTGGATGTTCGAGAAGAAGGGTTACATCGTCGTGAGTAAAAGCGCGATAGACGAGGAAAAGCTTATGGGGATAGCGCTGGATGCCGGAGCGGAAGACCTGGTGACCGAAGACGAGAACTATGCCGTAAAGACCGGGCCGGCGGATTTTTTCAAGGTGAAGAAAGCGCTTGAGGACAAAACCGTTAAAATTGAATCTGCCGAAGTGACCCTTATACCGAAATCGACGGTCAAGGTCTTGGGAGATGAAGCGAAGAAGGTGCTCGACCTCGTAGAAGCCCTTGAGGAGCACGATGACGTGCAGAACGTTTACGCGAATTTCGATATACCAGACGACATGCTGAAGGAATAATGCGGATACTCGGCGTAGATCCGGGGCTTGGAGCGACCGGATACGGTATAATAGAAGATAAGGATTTCAAGCTGATCGAAGCCGGCGTAATAAGGACGAGATCAGGCACGCCGATCCAGGACAGGGTAAAGAAGATATTCGATGAGATATCGGTGGTCATAGAAGAGCACAGGCCGGATATACTGGTCCTGGAAAAGATATATTCGCACTACAAACACCCCACCACAGCGATACTTATGGGCCATGCGCGGGCAATGGCATGCCTTGTCTGCGGCGACTTTAAGATAAAACTGATCAACTATCCGTCTACGAGAATCAAAAAGGCCGTTACGGGCAACGGTCACGCGTCCAAGCGTCAGGTCCAGAGGATGGTTCAGAGCCTGTTACGATTGAAGGAACCGCCCGAGCCGGTTGATGTAAGCGATGCTCTCGCTATGGCGATAAGTTATTGTTATATTGCGAAAAATAAACTGCAGCCTCCGCCACAAAGATTGGCGGATCCGCCTTCGGCGGAGAAAGCTAAGCTGTGATCTCCCAGATATCGGGCAAGATAAAGAAGCAGAAACCCTCGAGCGTCATAGTCGACGTCGGCGGTATTTCTTACGAAGTCCTGATACCTCCCGCCGTAATGAAAGGCCTCGATAAGGCGAAGACCGGGGATGGCGCGATAAACCTCATCACATACCATTATTACCAGATGGATCCCTCGAAAGCGATACCCGTATTGGTCGGCTTCATCAACGAGATCGAGAAAGATTTTTTTGAGCAATTTATAACGGTCTCGGGTGTGGGCCCTAAAGCGGCGTGCAGGGCGCTCAGCCTTTCGTTTTCCGTAATTGCCGAGGCTATCGATAAGGGAGATATGGCGCTTTTGAAGACGCTGCCCGGCATAGGGGAGCAGAAGGCGCGCGAGATCATAGCTAAACTCCAGGGAAAGATCGGGAAATTCGGCCTCATCCAGGACAGGTTCGACCAGGATATGCCGAAGATCAAAGAAGATATTAAAGACGAGGCCTTAAGCGTCCTTGTCCAACTGCAGTATAAAAAGAATGAAGCCCGCGACATGATCGAGCGGGCGCTTAAATCCAATCCGAAAGCCTCTAATTGCGAAGAGATATTGAATGAGGTGTACAAGGGCAGTCGTAAGTTGTAAGTTTTAAGTGGTAAGCTTTAAACTTATAGCTTACAACTTAAAACTAGAGTGAGAAACAGAAAAATATGCCAAAAAAAGATATGAAAAAATTGGCAGCCAAAACAATTCCTCCAGAGGGCAGGGAAAAGCTGATAACAAACCAGGAGACGGACGAAGACCTGGTATTGAATATCTCGCTCAGGCCCTCAAACCTGCCTGATTTTATCGGACAGAAGGCTATTGTTGAAAACCTTAAGGTGTCGCTGGCGGCGGCTCAGAAGAGAAAAGAGCCCATGGAGCATACGCTCCTCTCGGGTCCCCCGGGACTGGGAAAGACTTCGCTCGCGCACATAATAGCGCATGAGATGGGCACGAAGATCACGGCTACGAGCGGGCCTGCGATAGAGCGCGCCGGCGACCTCATCGGCATATTGACGAATCTCGCCGATGGCGATATCCTTTTCATCGACGAGATCCACAGGCTGTCAAAGACCGTGGAAGAATTCATATATCCGGCGATGGAAAATTTTGAGATCGATTTTATTATAGATA
>JAQUSE010000032.1 GCA_028715235.1 Candidatus Omnitrophota bacterium
TTGCCTATCATCGAGTCGTAATAAGGGGATATCTCATATCCGCAATATGCGTGCGTATCTAATCTTACGCCGCGGCCTCCGGGCAAATTTAATGTCGTTATCCTGCCCGGCGACGGCATAAAATCATTGTCCGGGTCTTCCGCGTTTATCCGGCATTCTATCGCGCTGCCGCTGAACTTTATATCGTCCTGTTTGTAATGGACCCTGTCACCGAATGCTATCCTCAGTTGCTCCTTGATCAGGTCGATACCTGTGATTGCCTCTGTGATCGGATGCTCGACCTGTATCCTGGTGTTCATCTCCATGAAGTAGAACGACTTGTTGTCATCTACCAGGAATTCAACGGTGCCAGCGTTCAGGTAACCTATGCTCTTAGCGCATTTGACTGCGGCCTCGCCCATCTTCTTCCTTAGTTTGTCATCGAGGATGGGAGACGGGGTCTCTTCGATAAGTTTCTGGTGCCGCCTCTGTATGGTACAATCCCTTTCGCCGAGATGGATTATGTGGCCGTGTCTGTCTCCAAGTATCTGTATCTCGATATGACGCGGCTTCTCTATGAACTTTTCCATATATACGGCGGGGTTGCCGAACGCTGCCTCAGCTTCGCGCTGCGCTGTCAGGAGGGCTGAGATGAGCCTGACGTCATTATGGCATATGCGCATCCCTTTACCGCCGCCGCCTGCGGCAGCCTTTACTATGACCGGATATCCCAGTTCCTTGGCAACCTTCAGGGCCTCTTCCTTCGTCTTCACAACGGTCTTGGAGCCCGGGATAGTGGGAACGCCCGCCTTTTTGGCCGAGTCTTTGGCGGCCATCTTGTCTCCCATGCGCCGTATGTTCTCCGGCGTAGGTCCGATAAATTTTATCTTGCACGATTCGCATATCTCGGCAAAGTGGGCGTCCTCCGCCAGGAAACCGTATCCGGGATGGATCGCCTCGACGTCCGTTATCTCCGCGGCGCTTATGATGCTCGGTATGTTGAGATAGCTGTTCGCGCTTGCGGCGCTTCCTATACAGATCGCCTCATCGGCATATTTTACATGAAGGCTGCTTATGTCGGGCTGCGAGTAGACCGCTACGGTGCGTATGCCGAGCTCTTTGCACGCCCTTATTATCCTGAGCGCCACTTCACCCCTATTCGCTATTAATATTTTATTGAACATAGCTTGGCTTTCAGCTGTCAGCGTTGATGGCTGATGCTTAATTACGCCGGTTCTATCACGAACAACACTTGCCCGAACTCGACCGGCTCCGCATTATCGACCTGTATGTCGACTATCTTGCCCTTCACCTCGCTCTTTATCTCGTTCATGAGCTTCATTGCCTCGATGATGCATATCACCTGCCCGGGCTCAATGATATCCCCCATATTGACATAAGGCGGCGCTTCCGGGGACGGCGCCCTGTAAAAAGTCCCGACCATAGGCGCTTTTATCTCTAACACGTTCTTCTTCTCGACCTTTTCCGCGGCCAGAGGCTGCTGTTTAGGCTCTGCCGCCGCGATCGGCTGCGTCACAAACTCGACCGCTTTATCGTAGCCGTTCGATCCCTTCCTGAGTTTTATCCTCACGCCCTCTTTTTCTATCTCCAGTTCAGTAAGGTTGTTCTCGTTCATAAGGTTGATCATATCTTTTATTTCTTTAATGTACATCAGCGCCCTCACTTTCTAATATCGGCATAACCAACATAGTTATTAAGTCTGACTTAATTACTTAATCGCTTAATTGCTTAATCACTCATATTGCTTAACCTGAATTTCTCGTGTCATTTTGTTAATACTTCGCATCCATTCTTCGTAACCAGTACCATGTCCTCGATCCTGACGCCTCCGAAACCCGTTATATATATCGCGGGTTCGACGGTAAAGACCATGCCCTCCCGGGCTATCCCTTCGCTCAACGCTGAAACATTGGGGCTTTCGTGGACCTCCATGCCTACCCCATGGCCCAGCGAATGGCCGAAATGCTTTCCAAAACCCTTCGCATTTATATGGTTCCTTGCTGCTTTATCAATTTTGGACAGGCGCTCACCCGGCTTTATTGCCGCAATGCCCTTATCCTGCGCTTCACGAACCACATCGTATATCCTTTTAAATCTATTCGAGACTTTGCCCAATACTACCATCCTCGTGATGTCAGAATTGTAGCGTCTTAAGGTGCAGCCAATATCGATCATCGCGAAACTGTTTGTCTTAATGACATTTTCACCCGGCTGCGCATGCGGTTTCGACGCGTTTGCGCCTGACGCTACTATAGGTTTAAAGCCCGCCTCCGCGCCATGCGTAATAAATTCAAGCTCTATCTTTTTCGCCAGGGAAGCTTCCGTGACACCGGGCACAACGCAAGATATCGTTCTTTCCAGGACGGCTTTTGCAAGCTTTATAGAGTCCCGTATAAGCGCTACCTCCTGGCGGTCTTTTACGGACCTGATCCCCTCCACAAGGTCCCTGATGGGCACGAACGTCGCTCCGGGCGCCAGGTCTTTCAAGCGGCCGGACACTTCATAAGGCAGGCTCATCGACTCAAAGCCTATCTTCTTCAATCGGTTCTTTGAGATGATCGACTGGAGCGTCTTATAAGTGGACAGCTTGACAAGCTCTATATCGAATCCCCGTACCCCGGATCTGGCCTCTTCAATATACCTGGAGTCCGTCAGGAAAAAATCCTTCTCCCGCGTAGCCAGTATAATAGAATCGCCGCCTAAGAAACCGCTCAAGTAAGATACGTTGGTCTCATTGGTGACAAGAAACGAATCTAATTTTCTTGCCTTCATCTCCGCTTCAAGAGAAGCGAGCCTTCCGGCAGGATTTAGTTTTAACATCACTTACCTATCAGGTCGACCAATGCTTCCAACCCCAGGCAGTAGCTCATCATCCCAAAACCAGAGACCTGGCCCTTTGCCACAGGCGCTATAAGGGAGGTATGCCTGAACTCTTCCCTTGCGTAAATATTGGAAAGATGGACCTCAACCGTCGGAATATCGACTGCGCTTATGGCGTCCCTTATGGCTACGCTCGTGTGCGTGTATGCCGCAGGGTTTATGAGTATCGCATCGAAGCGGCCCTTAGCCTTGCCTATGGACTCGACGATCTCGCCTTCGTGGTTCGACTGGATTATCTCCAATTCCACCTTTTTCACTTTTGCGGTTTTCTTAAGACAGGCGTTGATCTCGTCAATGGTGACTTCGCCGTATATATTTACTTCCCTCTTACCTAGAAGGTTTAGATTTGGGCCGTGTATGACCAGTATTTTGCGCATAATGCTCTCCTTGATTTTGGCGGCTTATTTCCTGTAAACGGAACTTGAATTGCGGGCTGAAAGCGTATATGATACCGCCGACCAGGCTCATTATAAGAAGGATCAAAAGCCATAATACGCTTACCGCGAACGAGTTCTCCTTGCCTATGATAGGCCCAAACAGTACGACTGTAGACCCTTCCCTCAGGCCGAGACCGTTTATCGAGGGTAAAAGGCTCATTGCGCTTATTATAGGCATCCTGAGCAGGATGTCCATGGCCGGCAGCGACGAACCGATAGCGAAGGCCAGGATCCCGATGCTCGCGAAAAAAAGGATCTGGCTTATGATCGATATGACGAGAGACTGCCAGATCAGTTTCATGTGATATTTATATTTATGGACGGAATCGTATGCCTTCCTCAGCTTGCCCTCGATCGGTTTAAAAAGGCGCAGCAAAACGGAAAAATTCTTGGCGAATTTTTTGTTGGTCATGAAGATTATGGCAAGGACGGAAACCGCTGTGATGGCGTATATCATCGACCTGACGGTATTGTCTATGATATGGTTCTGGACGAACAGGAGCGCAAGAGAGGCCATGAAGATCATCGTGAACAACCCGATCACCCGGTCGACGAAGACGGACGTATATGACTCCATCTTCCTGGAGAACTTTCTCGACAGGTAGTAGGCCTTGACTACATCGCCTCCTACGGATGTCGGGAGAAAATTATTGAAGAAATAGCCAATGAAGGTCAGGGAAAAGGCTTCTTTGAACTTTATCGACATGTCGCCTTGCGCCTCGATGATCAGTTTGAACCTGTACGACCCGAGCGATATGGCCGCGATGAACATCCCTACGGCTATAGAAAAAAGCTTCGGATCAGTCCCTTTCAATACATCTAAGATCTCGCCGTACTTATCCCTCATTATATACAATAATATAAATATAAGAGCGATGCTGACGAAGACCCGTAAGAAACTTATGATCTTAGTCTTCATGGAAATAATAATTTAACATATTGTAATTAATATGTAAAGAGGAAATTTAGCGGGATTTGTGCTCCAGGCTGGATATATGCTGCTCGATCTTGGCTATAGCGCCCTGGGCTTCATTGTTATGTTTCGAGTGCGCGTTCTCGATATGGCCTATTATTATGTTGTAGATCGACTTAAACCTCTCATAATCATTGCGCAGGCCCGTGACCTTGCCGAGTATCTCTTTGGCGTTCTCTTCTATCTTAAGGGCCTTCATCCCCTGCAATATGGTCATCAGGTAAGGATATATCGTTTGAGGCGACGTAGGATAGACGCGTTTCTTTAAGGCGTAGTCTATGAGGCTGTTATCTTCGCCGAATTGCTTATTCTTGACGAACGCCTCATAATATACGCCTTCCGACGCTATATACATCAGGGCAAAGTCGGTCGTCTTTTCGCCGGGCAATATGTACTTTGAGGTCTCGTCGATGCGTTTCTTGACCGCAGCCTGAAAAGATTTCCAATAGCTTCGCTTCTCGGCCTCATCGGCCGCCGTCACCATCTTATTGAAATCTTCGAGAGACAATTTCGAATCTATCGGGACTATATATTCCTTGAACTTTACGACGAAATCGACTATCCCGGAACTTAACCGGTATTGGGTCTGGTAGCTGTCGCTGGGCAGGACGTCGTGTATCGCCTTTTCCAGGAGTCTTTCGCCCGCGGCTCCCGCGCCTTTCGGCATCACAAATAGATTTCTTAAGCCCCTCACCTCGTTCATAACTTCGTTGATCTGCAAGGCCTTCTGGTTAAGGCTTCCCATCCTCTCATTCAGCCGCTCCATTGTATCTGAGGCTTGCCGCCTCATTTCATCCGTCAGGGGCATCTTCTCATTAAGTTTGCAGAGACTGGACGAGATGTCGCGCAGGCGTATAACCAGATAGAATATCGCGAATCCGAGTATCGCAAGGATGACGGCAAGAACTATGTTGAAGAGCATATATTTCAGCCTTTCGGCAGGGCTTGTGTTTTATTGACGTACTTCAACCGCAGGTCGCACAGGAACGTATCGAGGGCCTCTTCTTCTTCCTTCGACAGGTTATTCTTAGTCTTCTCCTTCAGCATCCCGAGCGTGTCTATGATAAATTTCGCATGATCCAGGTTCGCATCTTTCTTCTTTGTAAAGGGATTTTCTATATCGCCCAGAGCGATAAACGCTTCCATGGCAAGCCCTGACAGGAATATGCCAAACCCAGCTTGCGGGATCTCCCTTTTTCCAGCTCCGTTATCCTTTACATCAGCCATTTCAAACTCCCATGTTTAAAAGCAGGATTATAGATTAAGGTCTTTCTTTATCTGGTCGATCTTTGCCTCCGCGGCCCACATCCCCCTGTGTATAGCTTCTTCGGAGCGTTCAAAGCTGACCTGGTCTATGTTTCCGAGATCTACCTTTATCACCATATCGCCCTCATCCGCCTGGTATTTGTTAAGTTCTTCTCCCATTATTTGGAATGACTGTAATATCACCTGAAATATATTGTCCAGTTTACCCTGCTTGACGCAGAAGCCGACGTCGACCGCGATCACATAGCCGTCTTCCAACCCCCTGGCGATCTTGGTCGGGACGCTGTTCTTAATGCCTCCGTCGCACAGAAGCCTCCCGTCGATCTCGACGGGATTAAAGATGCCGGGCCATGAGCAGCTGGCCCGCACGATCTTTGTCAGGTCTCCGTGTTGATGGACGACCTCCTGTCCGGTCTCGATATCGGTAGTCACGGCCGCGAACGGGATCCTGCAATCGTCGAACTTTTTGCTGTCCAGGAGCGACTTGATCATATTCTGCAATCTGTTGCCCGCCAATAACCCCATTTTCGGGATCGTCGGGTCCAACAGCTTGTTTATCGACACGCCTACGGCCTTCTTCTCCATCTCCTGCGGTGTTATACCCGTCGCGTAACCCGCGCCTATCAGGGCCCCCATACTCGTTCCCACTATCCTGCTTATCTGTATCTTTTCCCGCGCAAGGACCTTAAGGACGCCTATATGCGCTACACCCCGCGCGGATCCGCCGCCAAGCACAAGTATTACTTTTTTTTCTTTCCTGAAAATATCAAACATGTCACGCGCCTTTCCCGGAATTATTTTTATATACGACGATGCCGGCATAACCTACTACGGACGAGTAATCTCCGGTGGCATCCCCGCTGTTAGCGTACTCCACAAGCCGCGCCGTATTAGCGCCGAGCTCTTTGGCCGCCGCGAGCATTATTGCCGTCGGGGCGCATCCGCACATGGTGATGTCAAGTTCCGAGATCCTGTTCATCAACTTATCCTCGTCGAGCGCCAGAACGGCTTTGATGGCCGCATCGTCTTTCTTCCTTGCCGAGTCGGCGCTTTCGTAATGCGTCATGTCGCTCGACGCTACTATCATCGTATCATTTTCCATATTAAGGCCTTTGATCGAATTGGCGATTGCCTTGCCGATCCTGCGGTAGATATCTACTGAGGCCGATGCTATGACGATCGGGACGAAACGGAAATCTTTTTGCATATACTGGATAAAGGGGAGTTGGACTTCTATGGAATGCTCAGACGCATGTGAGATGTCGTCGAATTCGACCAATCCGCAATTTTCCTTAATGCCCTCCGCCAGGGCGCCGTCCACTTTGACGTCCCCGAGGGGCGTCTTCCACGATTCAGCTGTCGTAATACCAAACGGCGCGCCCATCCCTGTGTGGTTCGGCCCCATAATAATATACGCGGCCTTTTGAGTTATCGACGAGAAGACGCTTCCCGCGACATGTCCTGAATACATATATCCCGCATGAGGCGATACTATTCCTATAGCGTCCGTTCTTGTCGCGCCGCCTTTGCCGATGAGGCCCTTCATCTCTTTCAGCAGCGAATCCTTTGAACCGGAGTAGAACTGCCCGGCCACCACAGGTTCTCTTTTCATCTTATTCCTTTTGAAGATATCACGACTTCGGCATGCGCTTTTCTATTGAAATATCTATTTGCGACACGCTTTACATCCTCTTTGGTGACTTCCTCTATTCTCTCTTTGTATTTATAAACATTATCGTATCCCAGGCCGTAGAGCTCGTCCAACGTTGCGGTATAAGAATAGAAGCTATTGGCCTGCGTTTCGAGGTCGAATTTTGTCAGCAATTCCCTTTTTGCAAAGTCAACTTCTACCTCGTCCGGGCCCTTCGTGTTGATATCGGCCATCTCGAGAGCCAAAGCCTTGCGGGCATCCCCGATTTGATTTTTGGATGTTGCGGCATAAAGGACAAAATAGCCTGTATCAAGAGTCTGTTTTTGAGCGCATCCAAGTGCATACGCCAGGGAAAGTTTGCCCCTAAGGTTGCTGAACAACCTTCCTGAACTTCCGGATAATACAGAACCCAGGACGCTTAACGCGTATTTATCTGTGTTCTTTATATCCGTTGTGATGAACCCGATCATTATAAGGCTTTCCTGCCGATCCATCTCTACGTCTGCTTTCTTATCTGCGCGTAAAGTCTGCGGCATAACGGCGGCAATATCAGTTTTGGCCGTTCTTACATCTCCAAATAGACGCTTCACCCTATCGGCCATCTCCGTGGGCGCCATATCTCCTGATATCGAAATCACCATGTTACCAGCCACACAATACCTTTTATAAAATTCTAAGAGGTCATCGCGGCTTATAGAGCTTATCGTCTGACTAGTACCGAGCCGCCTGAAGCCGTAAGGCGACTTACCGAAAAGCTCTTTTCTTAAAATGTCGGATCCTTTCCGGAAGATATCATCGTCTTCTGCCTTTATCGCGGCCAGCGTCAATTCTTTCTCTTTATCGATCTGGTCCTGTGGGAATATGGAATCGGTCATGATATCTTTCAAGATATCAAGGGCCTTGCCGGTGTCGGGTTTTAACACCTCTATATTAAGACCGAAACTGTTAAAACCGCTGAATGCGGCTATCCTACCGCCGAGGGATTCTATAGCCCCGGCAATATCCTCTTCTTTCCTCTTTGAGGTCCCTTTTAACAGCATCTCGGAAACGAACCTTGATAAACCGCACTTATTTTCTTTCTCGACTGTCAGCCCTCCCATCATGGCCAGCGTTATCGAGACCACGGGCAGGGATCTGTCTTCCCTTGTCAGGATACGCAATCCGTTAGTCATGACAGTCTTGCCTATAGTGCCGATAATAACGGCTTGCGGTGCGCTTTCTCGCATATCTTCTTTATATCCTTTTGGGACGAGCCTTACAACCGTCATATTCGTTTCGGTTAAATATATGTCCGCGGCCTTCTTAACATCTTCCACGGTTACCGACTGAATGCCGTCGACGTACTTCGCGGAGAAATCATAAGAGCCTGTAAGTATATAACCGGACGAGATGTCTCTTGCCCGCGCGTCGACGGCCTCGAGCGAAAATATATAATCGCTCAGTACCATCCTTTTCGCCGCCTCAAGCTCCTCATCACCGATATCGACGGTTCGTATTTTTTTTACCTCTTTCAGGATCGCGTCTTTCGCAGGGGCAAGGCTCTCTTTATCCAATATCGCGTTGATGACGAACAGGCCGGGATCTCTAGGGGTGTAGTTCCAGCACGAGACAGAGTGGGCGAGCCTCATATTTTTTACGATCTCGTTATTCAGCCTGGAATTATTGCCTCTCCCAAGGACCATCGACAATACGTCCATCGCAAAAAGGTCCTTATCCAGTACGCTCGTTGAATGGAACCCGATCGCCAGGTAGGCGAGGTTTGCGGGCAGCTCTTCTACGGCGTCCCTTGCAGCGATCTGCGCAGGCTCGATGGCGTGGATATCCGGCGCCCCGTAATTGGGTGCTCTGAAATCCCTGAAATCATCTTCAACAACCCGGATAACAGATTCTCTATCGATCCCGCTTACAACGGTGACGACCATCCTGTTGGGGACATATTTCCTGTTATAATATTTGAAGAGGTCTTCCCTCTTAAGCGCGGTAAAATTCTTCTCATACCCTATTGGAGGATATTTATACGGGTGGGCAATATATGCTGTCTCGTCCAGCAATTTCATGAGACGGCTCTGCGGTTCATCCGAGTTCAGCTTTATCTCGTTAAGTATGACTTCCTTCTCTTTTTCAAACTCCACCTTATCGAAGGATGCGTTCAATAGCATATCTTTCAATATGGCAAGCGCCTCTTTCAGGTATTTCGCAGGGACGACTATGTAATAATCGGTAAGATCTTGAGAAGTGGAGCCGTTTACTATCCCGCCGTAGGATTTGATCTCTTTTTCGATATCGCCTACACCGCGCTTCCCGGTTCCTTTGAAGACCATATGCTCCACGAAATGAGTTATCCCGGACCCCATGTACTCATCTTCCGAACTCGAGCCGGCAGATATCGTGGCATGGATAGCCGCAAGCTTTTCGGCAGGAACATGTACGGATAAAACAGTGAGGCCGTTCTCCAAAATTTTTTTAGAGACGGCCTCACTTGGAAGATCGATATTTCCCGGTACGGCGAGTGTTTCAACCGGTGAAAGAATACAAATAATAACTGCTGCAAGGTTGATTAAGAGATAAGGATGTTTTCTTAAAATGACTTCCACCCCATTTTTCTTTTGCGGCGTTTCCGTTCGCTCGGTTTTTCGTAATGCTTTCTCGCCTTAAGCGTTTTTAGTATTCCTTCAATCTCAATTTTTTTCTTAAAACGTCTTAGCGCCTTCTCCAACGGTTCATTCTCGCCAACGTTGATTTTCGGCATTAATTATCACCTCCGGTTTATATATTATCATGCGAAAAGGTTAAGGTCAAGGCTTAAGTCACAGCCTCTCATATCCCGCTTTAAGTTTTACCCAAAAATCCTCGCATTTCACAGGTGTAGCATATGAACTCCTAGCGTAAAAATATATCTCATTATCCGAAGAGACGACTCTCACATTCCTTCGCTGTTTTTCAGGGACCTTGTCCAGGTATTTTTTTATATAGTTGTCCGCGTTCTTCGCCGGCATTATTTTTAACTTAGGGCTGTTCCTGTGGTCGATATCCAAAAATTCCCGCGAGCTGTCAAATACGACGATTATCGGGTCGTTATGCGTAACCTGAAAATCTTCAAGATACGCTATCAGGGTTATCACTGAATCGAGCGAGCCATCGTCATCATCCCGTATGTCGGAACGCCTGTTCCGTATAAGGTTCCATCCGTCTATAAGTATCGGCATTATCTTAATATCCGCCTGCGAGCTTATTTTAACACGCCCTGGAGTTCCTGCATCTGGACGGAAAACTTGCTGTAAATGTCCGATGAGGCCCTCACAAGCCATATGGAAAGTATTACAACCGCTATTGTTATCAATATCTTCTGCCAGGTCCTGAGAGAAGGGCTGATCCATGCCAGCGGCAGAGCAAACGGGCCGATAGCCAATAAGGCCACTATTACAGCAGTCGGTCTTAAGTACCACTTGGCTTGCTTCTGATCGGGTCTATCCATAGTCATACGCCCCCTGTTTAGAATTTAACTACAGGCGCGGCCCTTTCAACCCGCCCTGCTTCTATGTAGGCTGCAGCCTCCTCATACCCAAACATGCGCGCGATCAGA
>JAQUSE010000272.1 GCA_028715235.1 Candidatus Omnitrophota bacterium
GGCAGGCGCTTTGGAACATCATGGAGGGGCGCAACCCTCTCTTTCGGCGAATTCGGTCTGAAGGCCCTAGAAAATGCCTATTTTTCCGACAGGCAGATAGAAGCGGCAAGGGTCGCGTTCATGAGGAGCCTCAAGGGCGGCGGAAAGATATGGATCAGGGTATTCCCGGATAAATCCATAACGAAGAAACCGGCGGAGACCAGGATGGGTAAAGGTAAAGGCATCCCGGACCACTGGGTAGCCGTCATAAAGAAAGGCAAGATACTGTTCGAGATGGACGGCGTGCCGCTTGAGATAGCTAAAGAATCTATGCGTGTAGCGGCGCATAAGATACCTTTCCGGACAAAGTTTATCACGAGAGGGATTGCGCACTAATGATAAAGACCAATGAAATACGGAACATGACCGTAGAAGAAATAGGGCACAAGCTTGAGGCTCTGAAGAAGGACCTTTACAACGCACGGACCGAGGCTGAGGCAGGCAGGATCGAGAAACCTCACAGGATAGCGGAAGCGCGGAAGGATATTGCAAGATGTGAGACGGTGTTAAGGGAGAAAATAAATGCAAAGCAATGATAGGGGCATGCGTAAAACACGCGTAGGTGTGGTTATAAGCGATAAGATGGATAAGACCGTTACGGTGCAAGTGGCAAGAGTGGTACGCCATCCGGTCTATAACAAGATGGTCAGGACCGCTACTAAATTCAAGGCACATGACGAAAAGGATGAAGCGAAGATGGGCGATACGGTCAGGATAGAAGAGACCAGGCCCATGTCAAAAACGAAACGGTGGAGATTGGTGGAGATAATTAAGATTGCCAACCCCGTAGAAAAAGAACAGGTAACGACATGATCAGGATGAGAAGCATACTTGATGTAGCTGATAACACGGGCGCCAGGAAGGCGTCTATGATAGGTGTGATCGGCAGGGGGAACCGGAAATACGCCGACGTAGGTGATATTATTACATGCAACATTAAGGAGGCCTCACCCGACGCGATCGTCAAGGACCATGAGGTCGTTAAGGGCGTCATCGTAAGAAGCGCTTTTCCCATTACCAGGCCGGACGGAAGCCGTTTGAGGTTTGACCGGAATGCCGTTGTAATCATCGACCTTCAGATGAACCCGAGAGGGACGAGGATATTCGGCCCCGTGGCAAGAGAGCTGCGCGACAAGAACTTTATGAAGATAATCTCCCTGGCGCCGGAGGTACTGTGAATAAGATTAAAAAGAATGATATAGTTTTTGTGCTTTCCGGCAGGTCGCGCGGAAAGACGGGAAAGGTTTTCAGGATATTCCCGAAAAAGGAGCGCGCGCTCGTCGAAGGCGTCAATTACGTGAAGAAGCATGTGAGGAAGACGAAGAACGACCAGCAGGGCGGCGTAGCTCAAAAAGAGAGTCCTATACAGATATCGAATCTGGCGCTATTTTGTAAGACCTGCAATAAGTCCGCCCGCGTCGGCGTCAGCGTGCTTGCCGACGGCACCAGAGCCAGGTTCTGCAAGCGCTGCAAAGAGGTAATATAATATATGATAACACCAAGACTTTTGGAAAGATTCAGAAAAGAGATTGCTTCGGAAATGACCAAGATCTTCGGCTATAAGAATTTGCTGGAGGTACCACGGCTGACAAAGATCGTCGTGAACATCGGCCTTGGCGAGGCGACTCAGGACATCAAATTACTTGAAAGCGCCCAGTCTGAAATAGCTATGATCACCGGGCAGAAACCTGTGGTGACCAAAGCCAAAAAGGCTATAGCCAATTTTAAGATACGTAAGGGTTCGCCGATAGGATGCAAGGTAACGCTCAGGCGCGCCAGGATGTATGAATTTCTCGACAGACTCATATCTGTTTCAATACCCCGGATCAGGGATTTCAGGGGGCTGTCTACCGAATCGTTTGATGAGGGCGGTAATTATTCGTTTGGATTGAATGAACAGCTGATATTTCCCGAGATCGACGCGGATAAGGTCATGAAAGCGCATGGCATGGATATAACTATATGTACTACCGCAAAGACAAAAAAAGAGGCGTTTGAACTTTTGAGGCTGGTCGGGATGCCGTTTATCCGTCCCATCGAAGGAAAAGCGCCTGCAGCAGAGCAGGCCCGCCTGCCCGGCAAAAACTAACTCAGGCGGGCAGGTTAAAAAATAGGAAGTGATGATATGGCAAAGACGTCGTTAATAGTCAAGTCGCAGAGGACACCCAAGTTCAAGGTCAGAAAGTATCATAGGTGCCTTATCTGTGGAAGGCCGCGCGGTTTCATAGGCAGGTTCCAGATCTGCAGGCTGTGTTTCAGGGAACTTGCTTCGCGAGGCGAAATACCCGGCGTGGTCAAGGCCAGCTGGTAATAGCTAGAAAGAGAGTAGATAAATGTCAGTGACAGACCCGATATCAGATATGCTTACAATCATAAGGAACGGAAGTTCCTCCAAGAAAGAGGTCGTAGAGGTAAAGAACTCGATCTTTTCCGAAGAAATATTGAAGATACTGAAGAGAGAAGGATTTATAGCAAATTATAAGCTTATCAAGGACAATAAGCAGGGGCTGCTGAGGGTATATCTCAGGTACTCTAAAGACGGAGTACCGGCCTTGATGGGTATAAAGCGTATCTCTAAGCCCGGCCTAAGGATATATAAGAAGACCGACGCGCTACCTAAAGTATACAGCGGATTGGGCGTTGCAATAATTTCCACATCCAACGGGCTGATGACCGATACGGCTGCGCGTGAAAAGAAGGTGGGTGGAGAAGTAGTCTGCTACGCCTGGTAAGGACTGAATATGTCAAGAATCGGTAAAAAACCATTGAGTCTGCCTAGCGGCGTAAAAGCCTCGATCTCAGGCAGCGCCATTACAATCGAAGGGCCGAAAGGCAAACTGACCTATAAGGCAGATCCTCGTTTCAAGATCGAGATAAAGGAAAAGCTGGTCTCTGTCGCAAGGCCGTCGGACGAAAAGCAGGATAAG
>JAQUSE010000273.1 GCA_028715235.1 Candidatus Omnitrophota bacterium
CACTATCTTGTATGGCCGTTATTCTCTTTTTCCTGTTCAGATATCCAGCGGTCTATCGTAGACTTCTTAAACCGCCAGTTGGCCCCTACCTTAAAACAAGGAAGCTTGCCTGTCTTTGCATGCTTATATATAGTGACAGGCTGCATCCTAAGGTATGTGGCCAATTCCTGAACCGTGAAGACATTGTCTTCTGGCATAAGAACACCACCTTCTATATTAGTTATACTGTCTTAGTATAGACTAATACGCCCTTATACACATTTATATAAGGGCGCACCTATTTATGCTAGGGTGATTTAAAGTATACCTGATAATGTTGCTTTGTCAATAGTTAGGAACTAAATAGTCGGCAGGATCCACCCTAATAGCCTGTAAATAAAAGGGTTACGAAGCTGTAATACGGTAATATCTATAATTAAAAGCTATATCCAAAACCTACCCCTAGCAGGTCAGCGGCTGCGCTTATCTTTGTTCCGCTACCATTTTTGCTATAAACATCCCCTTCGCCATTGTCTGTTTTAGTAGCCAGGAAATGGTGCTCCCAAACGAAATCAAGGGATAAATCCTTTGTCAGAAAATAAGAAAAGCCGGTGGTGAGATGGTGCTCTATTATAACCGGCAGAAGGGCATTTGCGAATACCACATGATCCTGTATTGGAGACTTACCATAATTATAACCCAGGCGCAATTTTAACTTATCTTGCTCTTTCTTGTCCTTGAAAGTATATTCGCCGCCTGTTGCGAATACCCACTGGTCCCCCCATCCAAACCCCCCGCTTTCCGGACCGTTCCTGGCAAGCTTAACATTGGTCCAATTTATATAGCGTGTATCGAATGTCCATTCAAAGTTCTTGATCGGCTTTACCGACACACCCATATTTATTATTGGCGGCTCATCTATATAAGGCAGGCAGTCTTTGTATTTATAATGGTGGCCCATCCAGGTCTGGCTTTCATACGATACGCCGAGATTAAGCATTTCATTAAATTTATAAAGAAGTCCCAGCGTAAAACCTCCACCCGGCGCGAAATCCCAATCTCCGCCGCCGGCTGTTTGCAGATACCGCCCACCGACTAAATTGGTTGTCGCTAAATTTGACCTTAATCCCTGTATTCCAATGTTAGCGGTAGCGCCAAAGGATAATTTATCCGTAAATGCCGCTGCTATGCCGGGCGCAATACGCATACTCCTCAAATCTACCATCTTATCATAGTCGCCTGTAAGGGCTGAGTTAATACGGGATGACGGATAATTTACAGCCAACCCCGCCATTGTAAATGCTCCTACTCCTACTGATACGGGATATTTATCAGTTCCCGGGATACGATAACTTATTCCACCGTTACCTCCCGGTAGATAGTTAATGGTGCTCTTCTGGCTTAGCCCGGCATTCGTAAATGAAGCACCGCCGAGCGATGTAAGGCCGGGGCCCTCCGTGCTCATCGTCCCATCGTGAAGTAATATATTCTCATATTCCAGGTCTATCCTGTTCCCTATACGCACAAGTCCCGCAGGGTTTCTTACAAGACATGATGTATCCTCCGAGGAGGCCGTTGTAGCGCCTGCCATACCCGAATCTCTCGAGCTGAACCCCAGCATGCGTGTTCCATTAGCTGCGTAAGCGTAATCAGTTAAGGTAAGAAATATTGCGGTAAATGCTAGCACAACTAAAATAATGACATAATATCTCTTAAACATGCCCCCTCCTTTTAATTGACTTTTTTCCGGAATTATTTGACTTAAGTATACCTGATAACTCCGCTATCGTCAAATTTCAGGCGAAAATTTATCGTCTATACCTTATACTTATTCAGGTCCTTGATGAGGTCTTTGATCTGGTGGTCGACGCGGCCCAGGCCCGCGATGACGGAGGCCTGCTCTTCCGGCTTTGAGCCGGATATGGATTTGAGACCGTCAAGTTCGCCGGATATCTTCTGCAGGCGGTTCCTCTGGTCGGTTAGATTACCCTTCATCGTCTTGATGAGCTGGTTTATCTTTTCGGCGAGGCTCATTAACTCGTCGCCTTTCCTAAGGACAAGGTATGCGCTGAAATCGCCGTATGTCATATTGTTTATGAAACGCTCGATCCTGACGAGCGGGCCGGCTATCTTATGCGACAGGAAGATCCCTATTACGGCCACTAACGGCGTCACTATCAAAAGACTGAAAAGTATCTTGAGGTTTATGGCTTTCATTATTGAGACAAAACGACCCTGGGGATATATGCCGGCAAGCTTTTCACCGAAACTCGCCAGGCTCATCTGGTATACCACATACGAGCACAAGGTCGCCGTACAGAACATGAATATCAATATCATCCCTACATACTTGAGCTGGAACTGCTTTGATACTAGATACCGTTTTCTTTTAACATTAGGTATTGGCATTTAGTCGCTCCTCCACATTATTATTTCACGCCTTAACGTCAACACGGCAAAATCTTTCTTCGAACCTTTTATCATCCCTACGGCATCCTTTATCGGCATATAACGCGTCGGACGGCCGTCTATCGATGTAATCAAATCGCCTATCTTGAGGCCCGCGTCGATCGCGGCCCCCTTCTTGTCGACCTTTGTGACAGTCAATCCGTCATACTCCATCTCGAGCGACGCGCCGATGAGCGACCTGATATTCGAAAAAATGCCCCTGTTCGGGTTTATCCCTACGTCCACAGACCTTTCGATGGCGCACTTTATCTCGAGAGCCGGCTTATCGAGTAGTAAGTCCGTTATCTCTTCCTCTTGCATATAGCCGGTAAGTCTGTTCCATATCGCAACAAGGGCGTCGCCGGGTTCTATGCCGGCTTCGGCCGCTGAGGATTTGGGCGCCACTTTATCTATTATAATAACACCTTCTTTCGATCCAAGGGTGATGCCGAGTATCTTCTTTGCTTTCGCCGCTTTTTCGACAAGGCCCTCTACATCCCCTTTATCCTTCGCCACATAACCGCCCGTGCGCTCGATC
>JAQUSE010000033.1 GCA_028715235.1 Candidatus Omnitrophota bacterium
ATATAATCTATCTTGACGGACGGTTTCTGCTTTATTAACAACTCCATCGCCTTTATTATCTTTCTAGCGTCTTTTTCACCCTGGTTCACCATGGACTCCGCCGTAGACAATGATTGGTGTAATATGGACGCGTCCTCTCTTTCCGTTTCGGACAGATAGACATTTCTCGAGCTCATGGCAAGCCCGTCCTTTTCGCGCACAATGGGCATGATCTTTATCTCTATGCCCATATTCAGGTCCTCCGCCATCTTTTTAATGATCGCGGCCTGCTGCGCGTCTTTCTGCCCGAAATAAGCCATGTCCGGCTTCACAATACCAAAAAGTTTCGCGACTATCGTGGTGACCCCTTTGAAATGGCCGGGGCGCGAAGAGCCGCAGAGCGTATCACCAAGACCTTTGACTTCTACATAAGTGGAATAGCCGCTCGGATATATCTCCTTTTCCGACGGGTAGAACAGGACGTCAACGCCCGCAAGCCTCGCCTTTTCTTCGTCGCGCTTAAAATCTCTGGGATATTTAGCGAGATCATCGTTAGGGCCGAATTGCAGGGGATTGACGAATACGCTCATGACGGCGACATCGTTATGTTTCTTCGCGGCCCTGACAAGGCTCAGGTGGCCTTCATGCAGATAACCCATCGTGGGAACTAACCCGATGGACTTTCCTTCTTTCCTCATGATCTTCATGAGGGTGGACATCCTTGAAATATTCTCGACTATCTTCACCCCGCCCTTCCTTCCTCTACCCCCACCCTCAGTTGGAAGGGCGGGGTTCATTCTTTAAACCTTCCCCAGCTCTCTAAGGCCTTGCAGCACGAACTCCCTCTCATTTATCCTAGGGTGCGGAACAACAAGCCCCTCTTCATCGATAACGTCCTGCCCATAATAAAGAATATCGAGATCTATCGTCCGCGGACCGTTCTTTATGGTCCTCTTCCTGCCCAGTTTAGCCTCTATCCTGTTCAATTCTTTCAGGAGCGGTTTCGGACCGAGATCGGTATCTATTTCCAGAACACCGTTAAGGAACATTCCCTGTTGTATGCCGCCGGCCGGTTCAGTTTCGTATATCGAAGATACTCTCCTAACCCTGATATCTTTATGCGACTTAAGCTCTTCGATAGCCCGATTTATATAGTCTTGTCTGTCCCCCAGGTTCGAGCCTATGCCGATGTAGCAAGTAGTCATATTTTAAATGTTACGTAAAGTTAGGGAAGGTTAATTAAGGTTACGTAAGGTTACTCAATCTTTATAACCTTACGTAACATTCACTAACCTTACGGAACGTTACGTAACCTTCTTTTTAATTCTCTCCACCGCCTCCAAGATCCTCTTCTTATCGACGGTGACGACCATCCTTATATAACCTTCGCCGTGCTCGCCGAAACCGTTGCCCGGCGTAGCCACTATATCCGCTTTATCTAAAAGCGCCTTAGCGAATGTCGCTGAGGTATAACGCGGCGGCACGCGGACCCATACATAGAACGTCGCCTTGGGTTTCTCCACGTTCCAGCCGAGCGAATTGAGGCCGTCCACTAACACATTGCGCCTCTCCTCGTATATCTTTATTACTGATTTTATATGTTTCTCGTAATTATCCAATGCGACCGCGCCGGCCTTCTGGATCGCCGAGAATATCCCTGAGTCGACATTCGATTTCACCTTGGCCAGGCCTTCGATGATCTTGGCATTGCCGGCGGCAAATCCGATCCTCCAGCCGGTCATGTTAAACGTCTTCGAAAGCGAATGGAACTCTATGGCTACATCCCTGGCGCCTTCGACCTCGAATATGCTCGGCGGCTTGAAGCCGTCGAACGCGATCTCCGTATATGCGGCGTCGTGGCAGACGATGATATTGTGCTTCGCGGCAAAGTCGACGACCTCTTTCAGGAACTTCTTATCGCAGACCGCGCCCGTCGGATTGTTCGGATAATTAATGAAGATCATCCTGACCTTGTGCAGGATGCTGTGGTTTATCGCTTTCAGGTCCGGCAGGAACTTTCCTTTTTCGAGGAGCGGCATCGAAACGACCTCGCCTCCGGCAAAGAGCGTGCCCGACCTGTAAGGAGGGTAGCACGGGTCCGGGACCAGGACTATATCCTGCGGATTAATAAAAGCGAGCGGGATATGGGCGATGCCTTCTTTGGAGCCGATAAGCGGATATATCTCGCCGTCAGGATTCATGTCGACGCCAAAACGCCTCTTGAACCAGCGCGAAGCCGCGTTCCTGAAGTCAGGATGGCCCTGGTCGAGGGCATACCTGTGCGTCGAAGGGTCGCGGACAGCCTTATTGAGCGCGTCTATGATGAACTTCGGCGTCGGTATATCGGGATCGCCGACGCCAAGGTCGATTATGTCCCGGCCTTCGTCGCGCGCCTGCTTCTTCGCCCTGTCGATCTCCACAAATAGATACGGCGGTAGTTTCTTTAATCTGTCAGACTTCTCGATCTTCATTATTCTTTCCTCATGTTAATAAATTTTCCCGATCCCAGCTTCAACCTAAGCCTCGTTATGTGAGCACTGAAAATATTTCCCCTACGCTCTAACTGCGGGGCCGGTCTTTGTTCAGTCGAAAAACGGGAGCCTGCGTCAACTCGGCCGGCGTTTGCTTCGCAAACGATGATCCGGCCTCGAACAGCCTTGGCTCTTTTAATATGCAAAAATGCGTATATATAACCGTTTTTCTCCATCACAAAGACCTAATATTTTCAATGTGCTCATCATAACTTCGGCTTAGGTTTTCACTAGACTACTAAATATTTTATAAACACTACAACATCCATAAAATATAAGATAGACCAGCATAATAATACCTAGAAGTAATAATAACATCAAAAGTTTACGTATCCATGCTGGATATTGCGGGGTCGGCAGAGCCGTGACTTCTTTAGCAAAACCATCTCCATGACGAATACCAGCATGAATTTGACTATAAAGTATAGGCGGAAAGTAAATATATGATATTGATACTTGCTCATTTTGAACAAGTGTAGGGAACACTATTTCAGCACCACCTCCAGGTAAATTCTGCACATGATAATCAACTACTGGATAAACATTAAAATCTCGCGGCAAAAAATTATGTCTAACCCTAATATCAGTTGCGGGTTTTTTGCCAATATTCTTGATTATAATACCATGAGTATGAATTTTTACTGGATTGGTGCCTGTCAAATTAAAAGCGGAGGCATGCGTAAAATATGCAATAAGCTTCGGTTTTCGCTCGATGAAACGATCAATAGCTGCACCAACAAAAAGCGCAATTATTGGCGAACCAATTGTCGCTACTACAGGCCAGTTAGGCTCCATCTACACACCCTCCACTGATACACCTACATCTAAATAATAAACCTTAAGGGACGCGGAAAAATTTACAATTAGACCTGTCCCGAATCTACTGGGTTAACCTGGTAGCTAAACCTTTGCCAACCTACGAGGATGTATTACTTAAACCGGTACAACCTCGCAGGTTACTCCACTATGAAATTTTTCGACCTGCTACGGCGACGACGGCAACCGGCCATGTGGGTTGAGCCGTAAATTTTGATAACGTCTCATTAATACCCAAAGCACTTTAGCGCCATAGTTACCATAAGAACAAGGAAACCAAATTAACTAAATAGAACAAAAACACCCTTGATATCAAAATTAGGCGAAGCCCACTGGCCGGTTAGCCGAATCGGCGCAAGGGCAAAGCGAAAAATTTTACAATCCCAGCACGTCTTTCATATTAAATAAACCGTGCTGCTTGGTAACAACGAATTTCGCGGCCTGTAGAGCGCCCCTGGCGAATATGTCGCGCGTCTTGGCGCTGTGCGTTATTTCTATAAGGTCGTATTCGCTCTCGAACGTGATAGTATGCTCCCCGACGATCTCGCCCTCGCGGACAGAATCGATCGGAACCTTCGCGGCGCCCCTGGCTTCCTTAATTATATGCGCAAGCTCTTTAGCGGTCCCGCTTGGCGCGTCCTTTTTATGGACGTGGTGAGCTTCTACTATCGATACTTCATATTCAGGACCAAGGATCTTGCTCGAGTCGCGTATCATCTTGAATAGCAGATTAACCCCGATAGACATATTCGGTGAAAAGATTATTGGTATTTTGATAGAAGCCTCTTTTATCTTTTCCTGTTCCTCGGCCGATAACCCCGTCGTCCCTATTACCATGGCCTTTTTATTCTCCTCGCACAATACCAAATGCTCCATAGTAGCCTGCGGAGATGTGAATTCTATCAGACAATCGCATTCTTTTATAAAAGGCCCCGCCTCTACTCCCGCGTCGAATTCGCCGCTTATTTCAAATTCCGCGTCCTCCTTCGCCAACCCTACGATCCTCGAGCCCATCTTCCCTTTGGAACCGCTGATGCATAGTTTTATCATTGTAAACTCCACTTTTAGGCTACGTAAAGTTAGGGAAGGTTAATTAAGGTTACGTAAGGTTACTCAATCTTTATAACCTTACGTAACATTCACTAACCTTACGGAACATTACGTAACCCCTTATATTAACCTGTAATCTTTCAACGCCTTCGCCAGCTTCTCTTTATTCTCCGGCAGCATATCGCACATGGGCAGCCTGAGGCCCGGCTCTATCATCTTCATGAGTCCCATTGCCGTCTTAACCGGTATAGGGTTGGTCTCTATGAACATCGCCTTGACAAGCTGCAGCATCTTATAATGCAGCTTTTTAGCCTTTTTTATATCTCCGCTTTCGAACGCGGCGCACATGTCGGCAACGTCCTTAGGTATTATATTCGCCACTACCGAAATGACGCCGACTCCGCCTATGGACATCACAGGCAGGGTAAGCGCATCGTCTCCCGATATGAGTAGAAAATCTTCCGGCGTCATATTCTTTATGCGCGACATCTGCTCCAGGCTTCCACTAGCCTCCTTTACCCCGATGATGTTCTTTATTTCGGCGAGCTTTACGAATGTCTCCGGTTCAATATTAACTCCGGTCCTTGAAGCGATATTATAAAGTATTATAGGCATGTCGACCGCTTCGGCTATAGCCTTAAAATGCAGGTAGAGCCCCTTTTGTGTCGGACGGTTATAGTAAGGATTGACCTGCAAAGAAGCGTCGGCGCCGGCCTTCTTAGCATGCTTAGTAAGCATGATCGCTTCTTCCGTAGAGTTCGAGCCTGTACCGGCTATTACGCTTATGCGACCCTTGGCGCATTGTATGGTAAGCTCTATCACCCTGTCATGCTCTTCGTACGAAAGCGTCGAGGATTCACCCGTAGTCCCGCACGGAATAAGAGCCGACGTGCCGTTCTTTATATGGAACTCTATGAGCTCCTTTAAGGCCTTCTCATCCACCTTGCCGTCCTTAAACGGCGTGACCAAAGCCACCATTGATCCTCTAAACATAGTTAAGCTCCTTTTATAGCAAACTAGAAACTCGAAAACCGAAATTCGAAACAAGCACGAAATTCGAATTTCGAAATTAGAATTTGTTTCGGATTTCGATATTCGTATTTCGGATTTATAATCATGTCAGACCTGTATTGCTCCCTCGAACACCAGACGAGCCTTGCCTTCCAGATATACATTCCTGAAATTTCCGTCGGCTATTTCGAAGTAGACTTTAAGCTTTTCCCCGCCCCTGGTCTCTACTGTAATCGGCGAAGCCATCTTCTCCGCTTCGGCCGCGATTATGGCGCTTGCGACCGATCCCGTACCGCAGGCAAGCGTTTCGTCTTCTACTCCGCGTTCATAGGTCCTGACCTTTATAGTATTTTTACCCGCGACCTGCACAAAATCCGCATTCGTGCCCTCCGGCGAAAATTCCCCGTGGTTCCTTATGTGCGAACCAAGGTTCTTGACATCCACCTTATCCAGGTCTTTGACGAAATGGACCACATGGGGCACCCCTGTATCGATAAAATCCATCTTATACGGGCACCTGTCTATAGACAGGCACAGGTTCCACCTGATATTCTTAGGGTCTGTCAATTTCACCTTGACGGTATCGCCCTTAACTGCGGCTTTCAATATTCCGGCTATAGTCTCGATCGTCATCTCATTTTTAGCTTTTCCTTCAGATGCGGCATACAGGGCGGCGCACCTCGAGCCGTTCCCGCACATCTCGGCTTCACTTCCGTCGGAATTAAATATTCGCATCCTGAAATCAGCCTTATTGGAGGCCTCAATAGCCAATAGTCCGTCTGCGCCTATAGACCACTTTCTATCACACAGTTTTTTAGCCAGGCCCGGTAGACTACCTTTAAACTTTGAAGAGATGACATCGACAATAACAAAGTCATTGCCTGTCGCTACGGCCTTCGTGAACTGTATCGTCTTACTCATCGCTTCCCTCTTACAGCTTACAGCTTATAGCTTATAGCTTATCTAAGCACACCCGGTATCGTCTCTCCGTGTACAAGATCTCTATAAGTCTCGTGCCGGCGGATAACGTAGAATTTATTCTTCACTACCATGACCTCCGCGGAGCGCGGCCTGGAGTTGTAATTACTCGACATAGTAAATCCGTAAGCGCCCGCCCCCATGATCGCAAGAAGTTCTCCGTTCGGAACATGGGGCAAAAATCTGTTCTTACCGAGGAAATCGCCCGTCTCGCATATCGGGCCGACCACCTCGACCTTTTCCGCTGTTTCCGAACTGTCCGCCCTGACCTTTACAGGGACTATCTTATGGTAAGCCTCGTACAGGCTGGGCCTGATCAGGTCGCTCATCCCGCTGTCCACTATAACGAACTTCTTTCTCGGCGTCCTCTTCGTATAAAGAACCTTCGTTACAAGTACGCCGCTATTACCCGATATAAACCGACCCGGTTCCAATATTATCTTGAGACCCGACTTTTTCAATAACGGCAGGATGCTCTTTGCGAAACTCTTAGCTGTCTGCGGGTTCTCTATGGAATAGACTATGCCGAGTCCGCCGCCTATATTGAAATAATCGACCTTTATCTTATACGTATTAAGAAATTCGAGGACCTTCTTTATGGCCTCTTCAAAAGGTTCAGCTATCAGAAGCTGTGACCCTACATGTATATGTACCCCTCTGATATTGAGGTTCGGATACCTCCACCTGGAGTTGAATATCTTGTGTACGGTCTCGAAATCCAGCCCGAATTTGCTCTCCCCCTTGCCGGTAGCCACATAATCATGTGTTTTTGGTATAACGTCGGGATTTATCCTGATAGCCACATTGACCTTCTTGCCTAATGATGCGGCTACATTCTGGATCTCGCCCAGTTCTTCTTCCGATTCCACGTTGAAGAACAATATGCCGAACTTGACGGCATCTACTATCTCATCGCGCCTCTTGCCGACGCCGGCATATACTATCTTTTTAGGGTCTACTCCCGCAAGGCGCGCCCTGTAAAGCTCGCCGCCGGAGACTATATCGAGTCCGGCGCCGTTCTTGACGAGAGCTCTCAAGACGGCAATATTGGAATTGGACTTCACAGAGAAGCATATGAGAGGCTTTACCGGCCTGAACGCCGCCTTTATCTTCGCGTAATGGTCGACCAGCGTCCTATAACTGTACAGATAAAACGGAGTCGGGACCTTTCTGGCGATGTCCTCTACCTTTACCTTTTCGCAATACAACTCGTTGTCTTTAAACGTAAAATCATGCATTTTTGCCTTTCAAATTTTGTATCCCCAGAAATTTTTGGGTCTTCAGTCTAACCTAAGCCTCCGTTATTCGAGCACTGAAAATATTCCCCCGGAGTTTAACTAGAGGGTCGGCCTTTGTTCAGTCGAAAAACGGGAGCCTGCGGAACTCGGCCTCATGGAAGAGGCCTCAAACATCCTCGGCTCTTTTAATATGCAAAAATGCGTATATATAACCGTTTTTCTCCATCACAAAGACCTAATATTTTCAATGTGCTCATCATAACGTCGGCTTAGGTTTTAACCAAGTTAAATATCCTAATTACTTTTTTTCATTCCTCGTTGGTAGCTTAGCAATTCTCTCTTCCAAGCTTTCCCGGTCTTTAATCTCTTTACCTACAAAATCGTGAGCTTCTTTAAAAGACATGCCGCTTTTGCGCACAAGATTGTCCGCCTTTTTAACAGCATACAGATTCTCATCCTTAAGAGCTTCATAAATGTTCTTTTTATTTAACTCCAGCCCTTTTAAAAATCTCGTCATAATCTTTACCTCATCTTCGATTGCCTCAACTGTCGAAAAAAGCGGTTCTTTATCCAGCTGCATATCTCTATTATACGTCAACGGCAGTCCCTTCATCATTACCAGGATCGACACAAGATTACCATATATTCTACCTGTATTTCCTCTCACCAATTCCAGAAAATCGGGATTCTTCTTATGCGGCATAAGACTTGATCCCGTGCAAAACTCTTCGGGTAATTTTATAAAATTAAATTCTTTCGTCGAATACAGTATCAAATCCTCGGCAAGTCTCGATAGATGCATCTGTATAATAGAAATCACGCTCAGCAGTTCTATAATAAAATCTCTATCGCTCACGTCGTCAAGCGTGTTTATAGATGGTCTTATATAAAAATCTCCAATCAGCGATAAAAGTTTTGCTATAGCCTTGTCATAATTCTTTCTTCCTATAGAGCTTCCTGCTAAAGCACCGGCGCCAATATGAACCTCAAGATTACCATAATAATTACTAAGCCTTTTTTTATCCCGTCCAAACATGGCGGAGTATGCACTTATATAATCTTTAAAAAGTACGGTTTGTGCACGTTGAGTATGAGTATAACCCACGATAGAATAATGCATATATTTCTTTTTCAAAAAAACCAATGATGCAATAAGATTATCGAGCAGGTCTATAATCTCGCCTGATTTTTTGTAGCAAAATGCTTTCTCGTCAAAAGCTACCTGGTCGTTCCGCGACCGTAACGTATGAAGCTTTAACGCCAGTTTTCCGACTTTTTTCTCAACCTTGTTTTGTATATCAGTATGAATATCTTCTGAACGTTTATCATATTTGAACCGGCCCTTTTTAACATCCTCACGGATTGCTTTTAGCGCTTTATACAATTTGCTCTTTTCCGGTTTCTTTAAAAGTTTTGCCTCGGCCAAAGCTAAAACATGTAGCATGGAGTGCATGACATCATAGCGAGCCAACTTATGGTCAAACTGGATAGACTTCTGGAATTCAAAGAATTCTTTATCGACCTTTTTTGTAAATCTTCCACCCCATAACTTTTTACTCATATTTTTTTCTCCAGTTCATTCAGGTAAAATTTTTCTATATTTTTTTCAATCTGTCTTCTCAGTAAAATTTTTTCGCTCGCACTGCAGGGGCAGATAACGGCAGGTAGCCCTTGAGGCGTTATATTTTGCCGAGACTGCGCCATAACAGAAACTCTTTAAAGCCGTTGTGCCCATAACGGCAAGATGAAAATATATAATGAATACCAAACCTGAATACCATTGACGGCAAAATTAGCCGAAAGGGCGCCTGCCGTTAAACTGCCCTGTAGTGGAGCAAAAAATTTTACTTACCCATCCCTCTGTATGGCAGTCCCCATATCTCGTTGAAACCTTTGGCGAGCGACTGGTCGAAGATATCGCCCTCCTCGTATGTCGCAAGTTCTTTCTTATACAGCGAATCCGGCGACTTTCTGCCGACGACTACGCAGTTGCCCTTATGCAGTTTCAGCCTGACCGTGCCGTTGACGCGCTTCTGGGTATCGTCTATAAAGGCGTCCAACGCTTCCCTTAAAGGCGTGTACCAGAGCCCGTAATAGACGAGGTCCGAGTATTTCGCGGCTATCCGGTCCTTAAAATGGAGCATCTCCCTGTCCAGGACGAGGCTCTCGAGCGCCTTGTGTGCCGTATACAACGTCCATCCTGCGGGCGCTTCGTATATCTCCCTCGACTTTATCCCGACAAGGCGGTTCTCCACCATATCGCTTCTTCCGACGCCGGCGTCTCCGGCTATCCGCGCAAGTTTCGATATCAGCCCGACGCCGCCCATGGCCTTGCCGTTCAGCTTTACCGGGATGCCTTTCTTGAATTCCACCTCGACGTAGACAGGCTTCGCCCCCGCCTTATTTATTCCTTTCGTAAGTTGATATATATCTTCGTCAGGCTCGTAATAAGGATCTTCCAGCTTCCCACTTTCAATCGATATTCCCCAAAGATTAACATCAAGCGAGTATGGCTTTTTCGCTGTTGTGTCGATGGGGATAAGATTATCCTTCGCATATTCTATCTCTTCAAGTCTCGTTTTTAATTCCCATTCTCTTACAGGCGCTATTATTCCAAGGCCCGGATCGAGCGCCCTTACAGTTACCTCGAACCTGACCTGATCGTTCCCTTTCCCGGTGCAGCCGTGCGCTACGAACTGCGCCTTCTCTCTCTGCGCGGCCTTCACAAGCCCCTTGGCTATGACCGGCCTCGACAGCGCCGTCGCAAGCAGATAGCCGCTTTCGTAAATTGCGTCAGCCTTAAGGGCCTTGAACACGAAATCCTTCACAAATTCGTCCTTCAGGTCGTCCACTATTACCTTTACGGCACCGGTGCCGATCGCCCTCTTCTTGTAAGTGCTGTAATCGGAATTCTGACCGACGTCCGCCATATAAGCGACTACGTCATATCCTCTGTTCGTAAGCCACTTAATGGCAACGGATGTGTCCAATCCGCCGGAATACGCAAGAACTACTTTTTTAGCCATGCCCGACTCCTTATGTCTATTTTAATAGCTTAAGCAATATCGCTTTTTCCGCATGCATCCTGTTCTCGGCCTGGTCATACACGACGGAATTTCCCGAATCTATTACAGAATCCGTTATCTCGACGCCTCTG
>JAQUSE010000034.1 GCA_028715235.1 Candidatus Omnitrophota bacterium
ATAATCTTTGTCCTGACCATAAATTTCCTTATATGTAACTATCGTATTTTGAGTATCGTACGCCCGGGGTTAACGGAAGTCAAGGAGATTTGAGGAACAATACCACCATTATTGTCCCTAAAATCGCTATTTTTGACTGTCAAACAAACATACCTTTACACCAGAGTATCGATCAATCTCCGTCGGGTGCGGCGGTTTTGCCCCTTACCGTAAAAAGCAAGTAAGAATGTCATAACTATATGTAAATAAACTTGTTACATTTTACTTGCCTTGGCCAATAACAAGTACCTATGTTATTTCTTGCCTCGTTTTCTTAAATATTCGGCGCCTTTTTTAGTCAAACGGTATTTCTGTAAACGACTAGTTGGTTTATTTGGTATGGTATATTCGATCAACTTTTCTTTCAACGCCGGATGCAAATAGTTCGTTCTGAATGTAGGGCGATGCTTGATCCCCAAGGTGGAGCGTAAGTCGCCGGCTGTTCTGTTCCCTCGACGGAGAGCATCTAAAATACGAATTACTGGGTCGATCGACTGGGTCGGTGACTGGGTCGGTGACTGGGTCGGTGACTCCGATTGCCGTTTACCACCCACGGCTTCAAAAGCACGGCCGGGCTTACGATACACTGTAGTCACGAACCCGTCTGTAAGACTAAAATCCGGTTCCGCAAGTCCCGCATTTCTACAATCTTGAATCATGTCTCTTGTACCTGTACCCATACGTTCGATATACTTGGCAAGATAAAGCGATTCCGCAAGAAGCGGATTTGCCGGAACAGAGCTGTGGGGCTTGCGTAGCTTGTCTAAAGTAAGCGAGGGTGGCAATGTCCCTGGATTCCATACTTCCAATCTATTGGAAAACAGCATCACCTGAACGCTGCCGTTACTCGTATAATCCCTATGAGCTACCGCGTTAACAATAGCTTCCCTGACTACATCGGGAGGTATTTCATATTCAACCGGGGCTTGCACGCTTTTTGCTCTTGTACCTACAGCAAGATCGATCTTCGACAGGACGAAGTTGAGCGCCTGATCCGTCACCTCGAATGCAGTTCCTTTATATACCTGATAAGAGGGAATAGGTTTGTGAGCTTCGGTACCATGGAAATGCGCGCATTTGACCTCGGATGAGATTAAAAAGCGCTGGGGCTCTTTCCCAAAAAGAAGAATTGCGGCATTTGTAGGTTTGCCTTTCCTGAGAAGATTTAAGTGCTCTAACACTTCTTTTGGCTGGGCGCTTTCTCGTAGCGGAAAGCCTCTGGTTTCTCGCGCTATCCTGATAAACTTTTTTATTTTTTCCGTGGAAAGGTCTTTAAGAGATGCATCTCGACAAATAGTGGCATCGAACGGCCCGGCCCGAAGCAGATCTTTGGCTGCCAGATAATTTACTAAACTGGCATAGACCGAAGAAATTAGCTCAGAGGTAGTTTGAAAGCGACGGCGAATAACCTGTGAGCCCGCCTCTTTAATTAAGGTACGCATCTTTGAATCTCGGGTCTTATCATCGCTTCCTTTGATAAAGATAACCCTCGATTTTCCCAGCTGTTTTGCCGACATAAACTCTTTATGTGTCGAGGATATTCCTTTTTCATCCACAACGCCATATTGATCGCCAAAAAGACCAAGGTAAATATCGCACTTTTTTACTTCGTCTATATAAGCTTTGTCCGGATGGCGATTGCTGGCAGGTAGATCTTCAAACAAAAAGACCTCAAAAAATCGGTTGAGCAGCGCGTCGGAATGAATATAGTCTCTCAGTGCTTTACGCTCATCCTTAAACTCTTTTTGAACACTACTAATGAATATTTTATATTTCATCGTTAGCGCCCTTTCTTATCTACAAAAGGGTATGCTCGTGCCCATCTGTCGATATCGTCTCTTCTAAATCGCCACTGGCCTCCGACGCGAAAAGCCGGTATTTTCTTTTCCCGCGCAAGGCGACGCACGGTATAAGGATGTAGCTTAAGATACTGCGCGACTTCTTCTGAAGTGTATGATTCCGATAGTGCTTTTACCATATAGTTCCTCCATTACATTTTATTCCGTATTGTATCAGAGTTCGGGAGATATACAAGTAAAAACTGATCTGAGGAGTTTTGAGGAAATGCGGACATTCCGGAAATTGGCCTTAACCGTTAAAAGTTAAAGCTTGTTTCTAATCCTAAAACCAGAGCGTCTTTGATATTGCTCTGCCCATTCGGGTTTATTATATATTGTATATCCGGCGTAACGTAGCACCACGGCCCAAGTTGGAACCTGTGGTTCAATTCCAGAATCATTTCATCGCTCTGACCTTCTAATTTCCCGCTGAAATGCCCGAGGATAAAAGCGAGAGCCGTAACATCGCGGTTGCGGTTAGGCGGAAGGCCCTGATAGACGAGGCCGGTCGCGATCTCATATGTTTGGGTATTTATATGGTCCTGCGGAGCAATGGCAGCGGCGCCCCATACCGTAAGCCCCTTCGGCCTGTCAAGCGGCAAGGTAGTTTGCTGGCTATAGGGCTTTTTGAGGCGCTGCGCCATCATTGCGCCTGACATCATGTGGGGAGGGCCTTCATACTCAGGCCACTCGCCCCTATATATCATCTTATCGGTCATAAGATAGAAGCCGTAATTACCGTGCCGGCGCTTGGTGGGATTCGACAGGTCGGTAAACCGGCTGGACTCGTAATAGCTTCCGAATGAGACGCCTCCGGGCGAGATCAGGCCTCCCCTCTCCTGTCCGTGCCTGTAAGTGAGCTGCCCCACCGCAAGATAGCCTTTGTCCATGTCAAAGTTAAAATCCGATCCGTGCATCTTTACAATTGCAACATTCGGATCGGCGTTATAGAGGCCTCCTATGATATGCCAGTCTTTGTTCGGCTGATATGTAACCCTCGTGCCCCATGCGGCGACGCTATAATGCGGGAAGAAGACATCTGAAGGGATGGCGGACAATCTTCCGTCTACCGCGCCTGTCAGATAATACTGGAACATGGGAGAAACGGCAAAGATGTCTCCGGCGAATATACGGCCGACTTCGAAGGTAAAAGTATCGTCAAGTACCGACAGAGAAAGGTCGAGCTCGCCGAAAAAGTAGTCGCCGGAGGTAAATACCTCCTGCGGGCTGTAGAAAGAACCTATGGCCGCCGATATGTCGCGGCCGGTGGCCAGGAAATTGCTTACTTTCAGCGACAGCCCCTTAATGGAAGCGATCTTCTCGAAATCAAATGCGCCCGCAAGAGAAAGGAACCCGGAATATTTAACGACCTGCTTGAGCCCACCTGTAGGATTGCCGCCAATATCCGTAGTATAGTTTGAGGATATGGATATGCCAGCGTTCTCGAGCGTCGGACGCAGGCCGGACCAGTTACCGCTAGCCGTCTCCTGAGACAGCCAGTCGTTAAACTTCGATGTATCAAAGACGTCGTTCTTGTCGCCTGCGGCATATACCGCGGCCGCTGCAAATACAAACCATAATACTACAGTGGCCGCTGTTATTTTTTTATTCATGGTTAGCGCTTAAAATACGTCTTGATTTTGGACACGTCGCCTTTTTCTTTGGCTATCGCCAGCATTAGAAGAAGGCGCGCCTTAGCGCCGGTCAGGTCGCCGCCCAATATGGCGCCGTTTCGTTCGAGGGTCTCGCCGCCGCCCTGGTCGCCGTACATGGGCCAGACACCTGTATGATAAACGCTCGTGGTTATTACAACAACTACGCCTTTGGAGATAGCGTATTTAACGGCTTCATAAACTTTCGCGTTGACGTTGCCCGCGCCGACAGCGTCTATCACTATGCCTTTAGCGCCGTTGTCCGTCGCAAAGCGCGCTAGCGAGCCGTCATCTCCTGCAAATGTGCTAAGGAAAGTCACATTTGGTAATTTATCGGGAAGAGGAAGTCTCTGCCGCGGAGGCGCGTCATTATAACGGATGACCTTTCCCATCGCTATGTACCCCAGATAACCCTTCTCCCCTGAATCGAATGTCTGCACATTGGTCGAATTGGTCTTCACCACGTTTCTCGCGGAATTGATATACTGGTTAAGCGTTACGGTAACGCCGAAATCTTTCGCCTCTTCCGAACAGACTTGCGTTACAGCATTCAGGATGTTCGCCGGCCCATCGGGCGATACATCGGAGGCGTCGCGCATCGCGCCTACAAATACTACAGGCTTGTCGCTCTTTAAGGTAAGGCCGAGGAAGTATGCCCCTTCAGCCATCGTATCGGTGCCATGGGTAATGACCGCCCCTTTTACCTTAGGGTCGACGAGGCGCTCATCGACAGCCTTAGACAAATTTGACCAGATCTCGGGCGTCATCTGTGAGCTATCTATATTACATAGATTTACTACCTCTATATTGGCGGTCTTGCCTAACCCCGGAACGGCTTCTATGAGGTCCTTGCCGGATACTGCGGGGACCGCGCCGCCTGTTTTCGGGTCTGTCTTCTCGGCTATAGTACCGCCGGTCGTTACTATTACCACAGTAGGTAATTCCGCGTAAGAATAGGCGGCAAAAACTGCCAAGGCCGCTATACACGAGATCGAAAGCGCTATGCGTCTAAGTGTCTTCATAACTCCTCCTTCTATCCATTATCAGAATTGCCGCATCTACATCATACTTACTATAATTGTCCCCCAAACCGTCAGAATGACATTCGCAAACGCGTATGGGGCGGCATATCCCAATACGGCAAGAGGGCTTCCGGACGCTTCGATTATCGCGTTAAGCGAGGCTGTGCAGTTATGCGAACCTGTCCCCGCGCCCAACAGCAGTATCGGATTCATCTTCAATACCTTTAACCCTAAAAACAGAAGCACTATTATAGGCAGAGTCGTTACAGCTATCCCTCCCAAAAATACCGAAAGGCCTGTCGTCCTTATCGCGTTCAGCGCCTGCGGTCCGGCAGAAACTCCCACGCATGCCACGAAAAGATTTAATCCCAGATCGCCCAGTATCCACTGCGCGCCACCGGGTATCTGTCCGAATGTGGGATGCATCGACCTGAGCCATCCGCATAAAAGCCCTGCGACAAGAACTCCGCCGCCCGTACCCAGCGTAACCGGAATACCACAGACAGGAACAACGATGAGCCCCAACAGAGTACCCAGTATGCAGCCAACCGCCACAGTGACAAGGTCGGTGACGGTAGTCGGCCGTTCGGCGTATCCCAGGAACTTAACAGCCTTTTCGACGTCATCCTTGGCTCCGACGAGCTGCAGTATGTCGCACTTATGCACCACTGTGCCGGGTATGATCGGCAGTTCGTGGCCCTGTCTGGTAGCCTTGCGCAAAAATATCCCGTGCGCAAGCTTTAGTCTTCCCAGCTCCCCGAGTGTCTTGCCGGCAACCTCTTTATTCAGAATGCAGACATCCATGATCTCGCCAACCACGTCGATAACAGCCGCGCGGTCGACCTCCGGCCCTAGCAGCTCATCTGCATGCGTCAGCTGTGCGGTAGCTCCCAGCACGAGGAGAGTGTCCTCGCGCGCCACAACCGTTTCAGGAGCGCACTCGATGACATTCCCGCCCCTTTTTATCTTGTCTATCGCGACCCTCGCGGGGAAAAGCGCCTCAACCTGGGAAATACTCTTCCCTATTATGGCGCCGTTGAGGGCCGTATAAGCCCTCATATCGAGCCGCGCGGTCCATGAAAATTCCCCCTGGCTATCCTCATCCGACTCCGCGGCCCCCATCTGCTCTTCCAGTTTTTTCGCTTCAGCTTTTAGGTCTATCTTAAAGAGGACAGGCGCCATCTTTATGAGGACTATTGTGCCGGCCGTGCCGAATATATACGTGATCGCGTATGCGACAGCCATATTCGAATCGAGCGTGTTCTTCGCTTCCGCTGTAATGCCCAGGTGTTTAATGGCGTCCCCTCCGGTGCCAAGGGCGGCGGAGGTGGTCATCGAACCGGCGAACATGCCCGCGGTGGTTCCTTTGTCCAGATGCATCATCTTACCTATAAAGATGGTCGTCGCGAGCGCCGTGATAGCCACAGCGAGCGTCAACCAAAGATAATTCATGCCCTGCTTCTTGAGCGAGCCGAAGAATTGCGGCCCCACCTTGTAGCCTACGGTAAATATAAATAGCGCGAAGGCTATATTCTTCACTATAGACGGTACCGTTATGCCTACCTGGCCTACGACAATGGCGGCAAGTAATATAGACGCGGTGGAACCGAGAGAAAATCCGAATATCTTAAATCGCTTGCCTGCGAAATAGCCTATAGCAAGCGCCAGGAATAACACTATTTCCGGATTGGCGCGCATCAGATCCGCAATATCACGCAGCATGGGTCCTCCCCTCCGTCTTTTGGCTCGACATCTGCCATACATGGTGGTACTCCGCAAGAAGCTCGCTTATTCCTTTGCCGATCGCCTTGTACGCGTCGTCGTCGAGATTGGCTAAAGATACCCTGACCGACATGTTGGGCGCGTCGAATCCTCCGCCGTCCATCAATACGATCGACTTTTTCGAGGCGAGGCACCACACGAAATCTATCGGCTCGTGGTTCTTAACAAGGTACGCGGCGAAGTCCCCGCCGTATCTCGCCTTCGCGAGCTCCGGGATATCGATCGTGGTGTAGTAGTGCGCGTCGTATGAATTATCAGGATACGGCGTCCCGAGAGATGTATACAGGTCCTTGAACCGCCTCGTCACGATATCCTGGGCCATCTTTTTGTAATCGCCGCTTTTATTCGTAAGGCAGTGCAGCGCGAACATCACCATCATCACCTGCTGGGGCGTCGAAAGTCCCGCTGTATGATGAAGCGCTACCGACCGTGAGTCGGCTACCATGCGGTCAATCAATTTCATGTGGTCCGGGTCCAGTTCCACGGTGCAGTAACGGGCATGGAGCTCTTCCTTTTCGGAGGCCGGCAATGCCGCTATGCGCTTATCGAAAACGTTATCCTCGTGTATGCCTATGACCCCCAGGCGCCACCCTGTAGCGCCGAAATATTTTGAAAACGAATAGACGAGAATCGTGTTATGCGGGACCGCCGCGGCCAGCGATTTAAAACCGTTGACGAACGTGCCGTACACGTCGTCGGTAAGCACTATAAGATCTTTTCTGCGGTTCTTCACGAGCTCGGTTATCTTGTCGAGCGACTTCTGCTGCATGCTGACCGACGTGGGATTAGATGGGTTTACCAGGAAGAACGCCTTTACCGCGGGATCGGCCAGTTTCTCGATCTCCGAATCGGGATATTGCCAGTCGGAATTTTCATCCTGTTTGATCTCTATCTCCACAAGCTCATAATCGTTCAGCCGCGGTATTTCGATATACGGCGTAAATATTGGAGTGCCTATCGCGATCTTATCGCCCTTATGGATTAATTTGTTTTCCAAGAGACTTGTAAATATATAGTCCATGGCGGCGGTGCCGCCCTCTGTAGCGAAGAGATCGAATTTCCCTATCGGCGCGCCGCCGAACATCTCCCGTTCGAAATATCTGTGAACTATCTTTTCCGAGAGCTCAAGCATCCTGTCAGGCGTAGGATAGTGGTCGCCGAGTACGGCGTCCACCATCTCGTTAAGAAAGTCATCCCCGGCTATTTTCAGTTCTGCGCATGCGTAGTTGAAGACATTGTCGAGGAACGCCACACCCGGCGAGCCCGCGTTCTTCGCGAGAAAGTCCTTGAATCTTTTTGACAGTCCATCTTTCTGCGCCACGGACCCGAGTCCCGGCCTGTGCGGCGACCTCTGGGACTCCTCCAGCGCGAACATGCCGAATTGGAAGAACCCTTCTCTCGGCGCTATGGCAACCCAGTTTGGATTACCCCTTCCGGCATTCAACATGATCCTCTCGCGGCGGCATTGCGCCATGGCCATCAACTTATTTTTGAGCTCAAATGGGCTAAGCGCCTCATAACCTTTTTCCTGGTCCGAACGTTTCATACTTACCCCCAAGTTTATTCAGCCACAGAGTTGGCTAAGTGCCGAGGTCTCCGACCGAGGCCAAGTTTATTAAGCCACGGTGTTGGCTAAGTGCCGAGGTCTCCGACCGAGGCCTTTCCAATAAAAAAAAGCGGCTTAAGTATTAAGCCGCTTAAAAAATTAATCGCGCAACTATTGCCTTCTTCCATCGCATATTCCTTTTATAGCTGAATTAATTAATTATACCTGCGATGTTGCATAAAGTCAAATTTATCACCTACTCACAGGCTTTAAAATAATCCCACCACATTACCGTCCTCATCCAAGTCTATATGCGCCCCCGCAGGATCCGATGGCAGCCCCGGCATAGTGCGCATCTGGCCGCACAAAGGATACAGGAAACCGGCGCCCGCCGCCACCCTTATATCGCGGATAGGAACGGTAAACCCCGCGGGTTTGCCCTTTAATTCAGGATCATGAGAAAGAGATAGATGCGTCTTTGCCATGCAAATGGGGAGTTTGTCATAACCCAGTTTAGTATAAAGCGTTATCTTCTTCACTGCCTCAGGAGAATATTCGACATGCGCCGCGCCGTAAACACTCTTCGCTATCCTTTCGATCTTTTGTTCGATAGAATCATCTAGCGAATACAGGAACTTAAAATGAGAAGGCTTGTCGGCGGCCTTTACTACCGCCCGGGCCAGATCTATCCCGCCCTGGCCGCCCCTTGCCCACACGTCGCTTACTACAGCGTCATCGGCTCCGGCGGCTAAGGCCTTCTTCCTCACCGCTTCTATCTCTTTATCCGTATCGGTAGTGAATCTATTTATCGCCACTACCGCAGGCAGGCCGAATAGCCGTATATTTTCAATATGCTTCTCCAGGTTTACCGCGCCCTCCTCGATCGCCTCGATATTTTCCCTTAACAGATCTTCGCTCAAAGGCTTTCCTGCCGCCACTTTAAAGCGCCCGCTATGCATCTTCAGCGCGCGGACAGAACAGACGATTACCACCGCGCTGGGCACCAGAGCGCCGATGCGGCATTTAATATTAAAAGCCTTCTCCGCGCCGCAATCGGCTCCAAAACCGCTTTCCGTAACCACATACTCGCTCAGTTTGAGCGCCATCCTGTCGGCGATGATAGAGTTATTCCCGTGGGCAATGTTAGCAAACGGCCCCGTGTGCACAAAACACGGAGTATTTTCGCTCGTCTGCATCAACGTAGGCTTGATAGCGTCTTTTAAAAGCACAGCCATCGCCCCCGCCACTTTCAGGTCCTCGGTAGTAACCGGCTTCCCGTCATAGGTAAAGGCTACTACTATCCTGCCTATACGCTGCCGAAGATCTTTGAGATCGCAGGCCAGAGCCAGGATCGCCATGACCTCCGACGCGACGGTAATATCAAAACCGGTTTGGCGCGGGACACCGTCTTCCTTAGACCCCTGGCCTATCGTAATGTTACGCAAAGACCTGTCGCTGACGTCCACGACCCTCCGCCAGAGTATCGCCGAAGGGTCTATGTTTAATTTGTTACCACGGAAAAGAGAATTATCGAGGAATGCCGCGCAAAGATTATGCGCCAGGCCGACCGCATGCACATCACCGGTCAAATGCAGGTTGAAATCCTCCATCGGCACGACCTGAGAATACCCGCCGCCCGCGGCGCCTCCCTTTATGCCGAAGACAGGCCCAAGCGACGGCTGCCGTATACAGGTAGAGACCTTCTTCCCTAACCTGGCCAATCCCATTGACAAACCGATCGTAGTGACAGTCTTACCCTCGCCAAGCGGCGTAGGTGTTATAGCGGTAACATCTATATATTTGCCGTCAGGATTGCCCTTTATCCGCTTCAAAATAGAGAGCTCCACCTTTGCCTTGTATTTACCGTGAAGTTCCAGTTCATCTTCTTGAATGCCTAATTTTTTTGCGATCTCCGTAATAGGTTTTAATTTCACCTCTCGGGCGATCTCTATATCACTTTTCATGTCTACCCTCTCTTTGCTTGATACGTCTATTCATTTAATAAAAGCTAAAGCCTTTTTTATGTCTCGCGCCGTTGCTGGCGGAGTATTGCCAAGCGGATATTTGAGCTTCATGTATTCCCATTTATGCTTGCCCAGGGTGTGATAAGGAAGAAACTCGAATTTTTCACAAAAGCTTAGGCCGGCGAGGATCTTCTTTAACGCCTGCATATCTTTTTTCGAATCGTTCAATTTGGGAACAAGGACATACCTGATCCAACAAGCCTTCTTCTCCGATTCCAGGATCTTTAAAAGATCGAGCACCTCGCCTAACGGCCTGGACGTTATCTTTTTATGCAATTTCTCCCGCGCGGCCTTTATATCCACGATAAAAAGATCTGTCAGCGAAATGAGCTTCCGCAATAGTTTACTGTTACGTTTATAATAAAAAGCGCTCGTATCCACCGCGGTATGTATATTATTCATTCTGCATAGCCTGAACAGCTCAACGAGAAACTCCATCTGAAGAAGCGGCTCGCCGCCCGAAACCGTAATGCCTCCGTTGGACGCTTTTATATACGGCATGCAGCGTTTTACTTTTTTGAGCGCCTCCTCCGCGCTCATATCGAAACCGCCCTTCAAATTCCATGTATCAGGATTCTGGCAATATAAACAGCCGGCGACGCACCCCTGCATGAACAGAAGAAACCGTATCCCGGGACCGTCCTGCGTCGCGAAACTCTCTATCGAATGGATCCGCCCGACGCGGGATTTTTTGCTACATTGCTTCATGGAACGTCCTTGCCAATACCTCTCTCTGCTGTTCGGGCAGCAATTTGTTAAAATGGACCGCGTATCCCGACACGCGGATAGTGAGATCGGAAGAGCAC
>JAQUSE010000274.1 GCA_028715235.1 Candidatus Omnitrophota bacterium
CTGCGCGATCCTCGCCTGAAGGTCAGAGGTCTTGCCTGCGCCTTCCACTATAGTCGTATTATCTTTATCGATCCTGACCCTCTTGGCGCGGCCGAGATCCTCTATCTTCACGTTCTCGAGTTTTATGCCGAGGTCTTCGGTGATCGCCTTCCCGCCTGTGAGGATAGCGATATCTTCAAGCATCGCCTTTCTCCTGTCGCCGTAACCCGGGGCCTTCACGGCTGCGGTCTGCAGCGTGCCGCGGATCTTGTTCACGACCAATGTCGCTAGGACTTCTCCTTCGGTCTCTTCCGAGATGATGAGAAGCGGCTTCCCTGCCCTTGCCACCTTTTCCAATAGAGGAAGGATATCCTTCATGCTCGATATCTTCTTCTCGTGGATCAGGATGTAAGGATCTTCGAGCGATACCTCCATCTTCTCTGCATCGGTCACGAAGTAAGGCGAGAGATAACCCTGGTCGAACTCCATGCCCTCTACAAGCTCGAGCTCAGTCTTCGACGCCTTGCCCTCTTCTACCGTGATGACGCCGTCCTTGCCTACCTTGGTCATCGCCTCCGCTATCTGGCTGCCGATCTCCTGATCGTTATTCGCGGCTATGGACGCGACCTGCAGTATCTCTTTCTTATCTTTCGGATTGACCGGCTTGGCGAGCTTCTTCAGATCCTCAACAACCCGCTCGACAGCCTTCTCGATGCCGCGTTTCAGCGCCATCGGGTTCGCGCCGGCAGTGACGTTCTTCATGCCTTCCCTGAATATCGACTCGGCCAGGACTGTCGCCGTGGTCGTTCCGTCGCCGGCATTGTCAGAGGTCTTTGAAGCTACCTCTTTTACCAGCTCCGCGCCCATATTCTCATACGGATCCTTCAATTCTATCTCTTTCGCTACCGTAACGCCGTCCTTCGTTATGGTCGGCGCTCCGAACTTCTTGTCCAGAACTACGTTCCTTCCCTTGGGGCCGAGCGTTACCTTGACCGCCCTCGCCAGCTGCTCAACGCCTCTCAGGATCGCCCTGCGCGCTTCCTCGCTGTATAACAGTTGTTTTGCCATTTTTAATCTCCTTTTTTACGCTTTGCGATTAAGCGATTACCCAAAGTCGTCTGACTTTAGTTATTAAGCAATTGGGTTTCTTTTTACTTAATCGCTTAATAACTTAATCACTTAACAATAGCCAGAATATCGTCCTCTTTAAGGATCAGGTATTCCTTGCTGTCGATTGTTATCTCGGTCCCGGTGTATTTCCCGAATAGGACCTTGTCGCCCACCTTCACTTCAGGCGGTATAGTCTTGCCTTCATCGGAGACCTTCCCTTTTCCCACAAACATCACTTCCGCTTCCTGCGGCTTCTCCTTGGCCGTATCCGGAAGGACTATCCCACCCTTCGTCACATCTTTGGCTTCTAAGACCTTTACAACGATCCTGTCCGCCAACGGCTGAATCTTCATACTCACACCTCCTCTGAAAATTTTGATAAAATTTTTACCCACAACTCTATTTAGCACTCACTCCAATAGAGTGCTAACAACGTGTATTATACAAAATCGGCGGATTTTGTCAACAGAAAAGTAAAAATTCTTTTATGTAAAATATTTTGTGTCTGTTGATTTTTAGCAGCTTTACCGGCAGGTGCTCCTTCGGCTAATCTTGCCTTCAAGAGTGTTTATGCAAGGATTGGTTTAGAGTGTTATTACAGCCCTTATGGTAACTATGGCGCCTATTATCTTGGGTAGTATCTATTACCTTGGCAAAATTTAACGCCTCAAGAGCAACCTGCCGGTAGCTGCCTCGTGGCACAAAATATTTTACTTTGGCGAACGAGCTGGAAAATTTTACTGGGAAAGGCAGATAAAAACCTAAGCCGAAGTTATGATGAGCACATTGTCCCGCCTAGAGTAATACTAGAGACGGGACAGTGCTCACATAACTAGGCTTAGGTTTAATCGATGGAACGGCTGCGGAAATTTCAGTGCCACTGCCTGTCTGACCATGATTCATCATGCAGTCTGTCAAGTTCCTGCTGCATCTCAGCGAATTTCCGATCCTGACGTATTTTTTTCCTGTCGGTGTATATACGCTGGAGATCCCCTTTGAATTCCCGGGCCTCAACCCACCGCTTGTCTGTGTCATGCCAATAATACTCAACCTTGCCAGTCGACCTGTTTATAAGGACAGGAACCTCATAGTCTCCAACCGGCACGTACTCTTCATTATAAGCCCCTTTGTCAGGCGCATGCGGGCCATCTTCCTGCCCGCCCGCAGTATTTACACTGAACGCACCGGTGATCAATATTGATATAATAGTCAGGCCGATACGCCCGTTCATGCGCACCTGGCCAGGCTTTTATATATCAAAAACAGCCCTCTTAGCGTAAGGTCCTCGTCCACGATGTTTATAGATTTAGCGTATCTTTTTACGAGCCCGGCGTTGCCTCCGGTCGCTATGACCTTTGCGCCTTTACCCAATATCTTCCGGTATTGCGAGACAAGGCCGTCGCACATCGCCCCAAACCCGAAAAGTATACCGCCGCGCATGCTATTGATCGTATCCTTACCTATTATATTGGAGACAGCCTTAAGTTCTACCTTCGGAAGGAGGGCCGTTCTATCATACAGGCTCTTTAGAGACATCTTTATGCCGGGCAATATAAGCCCTCCCAGATACTCGCCTTTTCCGGATACGATATCGAATGTTATCGCTGTGCCGAAGTCCACTATAACGCACGGGGCGCCGTATAACTTGTTTGCCGCAAAAGCGTTGACCAGCCTGTCCTGGCCCACCTCGCTCTTTACCTTGTATAAATTCTTTATAGGAACATCTACGTCTTTTCCCGTTATCCGTATAATTCGGCCGGGAGTCTTATTTAGATAGTAGATAAGCCTCGACAGAGCGAGCGGAACTACACTCGATATTATCACCTCGGTCACTTCGTGCGCCGTTACGCC
>JAQUSE010000275.1 GCA_028715235.1 Candidatus Omnitrophota bacterium
GGACAATATTCGGAAAAGGTAATGGAGCATTTCAGAAACCCGCGTAACGTCGGGGAGATCCCGGACGCGAGCGGTGTAGGCAACGTCGGAAACCCGGTTTGCGGGGACATAATGCGGCTTTATATAAAAGTCGATGAAAATGAAGTTATAACCGACGCGAAATTTAAAACTTTCGGGTGTGGCGCGGCCATCGCTACGTCCAGCATGGTAACGGAGCTGGTAAAAGGCAAGACGATCCAGGAGGCGCTTAAGGTGTCGAATCACGCTGTCGCGGAAGCGCTCGGCGGACTGCCGAAAATCAAGATGCATTGCTCGGTCCTGGCTGAACAGGCCTTGAGATCGGCCATCGACGACTACCTGGCAAAGAAAAAAAAGGCTTAAATAAGGCATGAACCCCGCCCATCCTATGATGGGTTAGGGGGTTGGGGAGGATGGGCGGGGTGAAGCACAAGATAAGGAAGCACATAAAAGAGAAAATAAAAGCTTATTCGGAACTTGAAAAATCCGAAAAAAGTGGTATAATAAAGAATAAGCTTTTTAATGAGGAGGAATTTAAAACAGCGGAAGTTGTGATGTTTTACGTCTCGTTAAAGGATGAAGTAAATACGCTTTCTATGATAGACGAGGCGCTAAAGGCGGGAAAGAGGGTTTGCGTTCCTGTGATCTTAAAAGAAGAAAAACGACTTATAGCAGGCGAAATAAAGGATAGAAAAGTGGATCTGGAAAGCCAGCATTTTGGAATCTATCAGCCCAAAGAGGGCAAGGTGAAAGAGGTTCCTTTGCACGATATAGACCTAATTGTTGTCCCCGGCGTGGCATTTGACAAAAAGAACGTCAGGCTGGGCAGGGGGCACGGTTATTACGACAGGTTCCTATGCGGCTTACCGGATACTGCCAAGACGATAGGTCTTGCCTTCGATTTCCAGGTCGTTGATGATCTTCCCAAAGACTCACACGATATCCCCGTCTCAAAAACCATCACAGCATAAAACAAACGAAAAATTCACGCCAGTTTTTGCGTTACTTGTGTCCATTGCGTTTATTGCGTTAAACGCAACGAACGCAATAGACGCAACAAACTAATGTGATTATTAAGGGGGTACACATGCCACACAGTGAACTTACGCTTGTATACATAGGGCTTTCGGCTATTGCGGCCGCATTCTTCTTTGCGCTCGGCTATTTGATAAGAAAATACCACGTGAAAAGCAAGCTGAAGAAAGCGGAAGACAAAGCCAGGAAGATGACGGAGACCGCGAAGGACGAAGCGGACAAGATCCGGCATGAGGCGGAGCTTCAGGCCAAAGACCTTCTCTTGAAGACGAGGTCGGAATTCGAAAAGGAGACCAAAGAGAGGCGCCAGGAATTGATCATCCTGGAGAAGCGGTTGATCCAGAAGGAAGAGAACCTCGACAGGAAGATGGACGTCCTCGACAGGAAGGATAAGGATGTGGAGCGGCGCGACCATTCGCTGGTCGACAAAGAGAAGCTCATGCATTCGAAGGAAAAGGAACTCGACAGGATAGTGCAGGAAGAGAAGGAGAAACTGCAGAATATTTCCGGAATGACCCGCGACGAGGCGAGGAACCTGCTGCTGAAGAAATTGGAAGACGAGGTAAAGCAGGAAGCGGCGATAATGATCAAGAGGACCGAAGAGGAGGCCAAAGAAAAGGCGGACAAGGAAGCGCGGAAGATCATCGGGCTCGCGATCCAGCGATGCGCGGCCGAGCACGCGGTAGAGACTACGGTTAGCGTAGTAAGCCTCCCGAGCGACGAGATGAAGGGCCGTATAATAGGCCGCGAGGGCCGCAATATCCGCGCTCTTGAAATAGCTACAGGCATAGACGTTATAATCGACGATACGCCGGAGGCGGTCATACTCTCCGGGTTCGATCCTATAAAGAGGGAGATAGCGAAGCTGTCCCTGGAGAGATTGCTTCAGGACGGCCGCATCCATCCGGGGAGGATCGAAGAGGTGGTCGAGAAGATCAAAAAAGAGATGGATAACACGATCAAGGAGGAAGGGGAGAAGGCTCTGTTCGAGACGGGCCTGCACGGCCTTCATCCGGAACTGATCAAGCTTTTGGGAAGGCTTAAATACAGGACGAGTTACGGGCAGAATGTCCTGCAGCATTCCAAGGAAGTGGCCCATCTCATGGGCGTCATGGCAAGCGAATTGAAGCTCGACTTCAACCTTGCCAAGAGGATAGGGCTCTTACATGATATTGGAAAAGCCGTAAGCCACGAGGTCGAGGGCACACATTCGAAGTTAGGCAGCGACCTGGCCCGCAAGTTCGGTGAGTCTGAAAATATCTGCCATGCCATCGAGGCCCATCACCAGGACATAGAGCCCAAAACTCTTCTGGCGGTACTGGCCCAGGCCGGGGACGCCATAAGCGCGTCCCGTCCGGGCGCGCGCAGGGAGACATTGGAGACTTACGTAAAACGTCTTGAAAAACTGGAGGCGATTGCGGATTCCTTCAAAGGCGTGGCAAAGGCCTATGCGATACAGGCCGGCCGCGAAATACGCGTTATGGTCCAGCCCGATAAGATAAACGACGCCCAGGCAGCCGTACTGGCAAGGGATATTACGAAGAAGATAGAAGAAGGGCTCGAATATCCGGGACAGATAAAGGTGACTGTGATACGCGAGACGAGAGCAGTGGAGTACGCTAAATGATAAATCCGAAATTCGAATATCGAAATCCGAAACAGTATCAAATGACGAAAATTCGAATAATCAAAGTAGTGATTTCGAATGTTTGAACATTTGATATTCGGATTTGTTTCGAATTTCTAATTACGTGCTTAGGATTTAAGGAAAGGGTATGATGAGAGTATTATTCATAGGCGACATAGTAGGTGAACCGGGAAGACGGGCGGTCAGGGAGCTGGTCCCAAAGATAGCGAAGAAACACGGCATAGACTT
>JAQUSE010000276.1 GCA_028715235.1 Candidatus Omnitrophota bacterium
TTTTACCAGCTCCGTTACCATGCTGGACGTAGCGATGGCCGCGCCACACCCGAAAGTTTTAAATTTCGCGTCGGTTATAACTTCATTTTCATCGACTTTTATATAAAGCCGCATTATGTCCCCGCAGACGGGATTTCCCACGTTGCCTACACCGCTCGCGTCCGGGATCTCCCCGACGTTACGCGGGTTTCTGAAATGCTCCATTACCTTTTCCGAATATTGTCCTTCCATGTGTGTCTCCTTGGTAAGCTGCTAGTAACCAGAAACCAGTTACCAGAATGGTAAAACTGACAAATTTATTTCTGGTTACTGGTTACTTTTTTTCTGGTTACTTATGATCTGACTCAAATAACGGCGACATGTCCCTTAGCCGCTTTATAATAGGCGGCAGCGTTTCAATAACGTAATCTATATCTTCCTTCATATTGTCCTTGCCCAATGAAAATCTTATCGAACCCTGGGTCTGGGCGGGGTCTATTCCCATTGCGGTAAGGACATGCGACGGCTCAAGGCTTCCGGATGTGCATGCTGAGCCCGTTGACACCGCTACACCTTCCATGTCGAGGCTTAAGATTATGCCTTCGCCTTCGAGATACTTAAATCTCACATTGAGCGTATTCGGCAACCTGTCTTGAGGATGGCCGTTCAGGGTAACGTCCTCTATCTTTGACGCGATCCCTTTATACAGGCGGTCCCTCAATTCCGTCAACGTCTTCGCTTCTTCCGAAACCTCCGATTTGGAAAGCTCAGCCGCCCTTCCGAGGCCGATGATGCCCGCTACGTTCTCGGTACCGGCGCGCTTGCCCATCTCGTGGTGGCCGCCGAACATCTGGGGAGTGATCTTAGTGCCCTTCTTTATATACAGGGCGCCTATGCCCTTCGGCCCGTAGATCTTATGGCCTGATATGGACGCAAGGTCAACGCCGAGAGTCTTCAGTCCAAAGGGGATCTTACCCGCGGCCTGAACGGCGTCCGTATGAAAATATATCCCTTTCCCTCTTGCTATTTTTGATATCTCTTCAACAGGCTCTATGGTCCCGACCTCGTTATTCGCGTACATTACGGTAATGAGGATCGTCTTGGGGGTGATCGCTTTTTCCAATCCGCCGAGGTCAACTACCCCATCTTTATCCACCTTCAGATACGTGACCTTATATCCTTCCTTCTCCAGAAATTTGCATGTGTTCAGGACGGCGTGATGCTCTATTGCGGACGTTATGATGTGATCGCCCTTGGCTCTCAGGGCATGCGCGACGCCTTTAACAGCGAGATTGTCGGCTTCGGTGCCTCCGGACGTGAATATAATCTCCTCGGGGCTCGCGGCGCCAAGGAAATCGGCGACCTTCTGCCTCGCATCGTCGACGGCGCGCCTGGCCGTCCGTCCGAATTCGTGCACGCTCGAGGCGTTGCCGTATACATCCTTATAATACGGAAGCATCGCCTCCAGTACTTCCGCGCGCATCCTTGTTGTCGCGTTATTATCCAAATATACTTTTCTCATATTAACCTCGTTATTTTTCGATCCTTTTTGCCTCCAGGCATAGATCTTTTAATGTTATTGCCCCCAGACAGTCGCCTATCGCTTTTGCCAGCTTCAGCCATACTATCTTGGGAACGCATCCGCCGCTTTTTTTGCAGGACGAATTCGCTGCGCAGTGGACCGGATATATCCCGCCTTCCAGCGCGTCCACTATGTCCTCTACGGTTATCGCATCGGCTCTGCGCGACAGCGTATATCCGCCTTTTGGGCCGCGGACGCTCCTGATCAGCCCGTCATGGCGCAATTTATTCAATAACTGCTCCAGGTATGAAGCGGATATGCCCTCCCTTTTGGATATGTCCGCTATGGAGATCGCGTGCTCTCGCCCGTTCATCGCTATATTCAGCATCGCCCGCAGTCCGTATGTCGATTTCGTCGATAGCTTCAAGTTAATTCAGCCTCCCAGTTTTGCTAAGTGCCGAGGCCTCAGGCCGAGGCCATAGTCTTATTTATACCATAGTTGACTGTTTTTGTCAAGTTTGTTAAATAAGTCCATTTACCAGGTGCCGTGAGTTATACGAACGGCCAAGTTTAGAATTGTTAATTAAAATATTTTGTGACTGTTTATCTTTAGCAGCTTTACCGGCAGGTGCTCCTTCGGCTAATTTTGACATCAAACGTTTTATGTAAGGGGAGATTAATATGTCGTTGCTGCCCTTATGGGGACTATGGCTCCTATTATCTTGGGTGGTATCTATAACCTTGTCAAAATTTACGCCTCAAGAGCTGCCTGCCGGTAGCTGCCTCGTGGCACAAAATATTTTACTTTAGCTGGCGAGCAGAAATATTTTCCCCGCCCAGAAATATACGCGGGGCGGGATCCCGCCCCGCGTTAGACTCTAGGCGGGACAATGTGCTCATCATAACGTCGGCTTAGGTTTTCCTGTACGGGTAGAAAAATTTTACTGGGGAAACAGATATATGGAAGTGTGGTTGGGAAATTTTTCGGGTGACGCGGCTTGAGACTTTTTCTCGATAAAGGGCGAAGTATGCCCGCCTGATCGCAGCAAGCTAAGTCTGGCGGGCAGGGATGGGGTGTCCCGAATACAGAAGAGTCTAGTTCGGGCATATAGATACGCGCGAATGTCGTAGGGGAGGTTTAAACCTCCCCTACGACTACAGAATGTAAACCCAATCCGATGGAGTTAATGATAGCGGATTGGATGGGGTGCCCGAATGTTAAAGACTATAGTTCGGGATACATAGATACGCGCAGAGAATATACTCGTGATAGATTGTCCCGCCCGGAGTAATACTTGAGGCGGGATCCCGCCCCGAGCTAAACAGATGGCGGGATAAACCCATACGAGCCCTTTTGAAGAAAAAGTCCAAGCCGCGGCAGCCTGCCCGCCTGAAGCAGTCTCTCGCTGGCAGGCGGGGA
>JAQUSE010000277.1 GCA_028715235.1 Candidatus Omnitrophota bacterium
TCATCCTTCAGGAAAAGTTTGCGCGCGTCTAAGTAGGGTTGGAATATGGTCGGCCCCTTCCGCATGCGGAGGTTATTTTTGATCTTTCGTATGACGCCGCTCACGAGCGGCGCGGCGAGCGCCAGCAGAGCCGTCTTCCATATGACCGCGATGATATTATCCATATTTATCATAGTTAGAAGACCGCCGTGATTATCAGTAACGTCGCCAGGGTAATGAAGATATAAAGGATATACAGATGTATGCTCCCCGGCTGGAGTTTACGTAATTTGACCGCCGCCTGATAGACCATGCGTACCAGCGGGTCGTAAAAATAATTTTTAAATACCAGGGTAGTATGCGTCTCGTATGTAAATTTGCGAATATGGTAGAAAGAATCTCTTATCTTCTCGCTCTTCCGGTATGGCAACAGGAAAAAGCTGAACGCTATCCTGAACGGCTTCGAGAACGCGGTCGCCGTATATTCGTTACGGCTGTCGAGGGCATAATATCCGCAATCCCACGTATTGTAGCGGACCGCTTTCCGGCGCGATCCGAATTTGAACCACAAGAAGATCACCCCTCCTATAACAAGTAATGCCGCCGCGATCATCGGAGGCAGGGCCGATACGAGATAAAAAGGTCCTGCCGCCTTTTCCATCCCAAGCACATCCTGTGAAATTCCAAGGATAACGGGCGCGACAAATCCGGCCCCTATGCCGAATACCACCACACCAACGGCCAATAGTGCCATGCCTGCCTTCATCGAAAATGAAACCTCTTTCGACTCCCGGGCGCGCTTACTGCGCGGCATGGCAAGGAAGGCTATGCCGAACGCCTTAACAAAACAGGCCGCCGCAAGCCCACTCGTCAGGGCCAAGACCGACGCGGATAGGACCATAAATATCTTTACGGCCCCCTGCGACTGCAGGACGCCCAAGAAGAACGCCTGGAAGGTGAGCCACTCGCTGACAAATCCGTTCAAGGGGGGAAGCGCGGAGATGCCCATTGCCCCGACCAGGAAAAAGAAGGCGGTCTGCGGCATAGTCTTGATAAGGCCTCCCATCTTCTCCATGTCGCGCAGCCCCGTCGCCTTAAATACGCTCCCCGAACAAAGGAATAGAAGCCCTTTAAATAACGCGTGGTTTATCAGATGATACAGCCCCGCGCACATGGCCAGCGCCGCAACGGCGCCTAAGCCGAGGTTCCCGAAAAAGATCGCTGCGCCTACGCCCAAAAGGATTATCCCGATATTCTCGACGCTATGATAGGCCAGCAATTTCTTCAGGTCGTGATCCATGAGAGCGTATATTACGCCCACGAGGCACGATATCATGCCCAGCACCAAAATAAGCGAGCCCCACCACGCGGATCCTGGGCCCAGAAGCGTCACAAAGAAACGTATCATGCCGTATATCGCGATCTTTATCATCACGCCCGACATTATGCTCGAGACGTGGCTCGGCGCCTGGGGATGGGCGTAAGGCAGCCAGATGTGTAAAGGCACGACGCCCGCCTTCGTCGAAAAGCCGGTCAATAGAAGCAGGAAGACGACATTGCGTATTTGGGGAGGCATAACTGCGGCCCCCTGCGTGACCGCGGAAAAATCGAAGGAATTACTGTAATTATAAAGGATGAAGAAGGCCGCCATGAGGCAGGCTGTGCCCACATGGGTCATGATGAAGTATATCGTGCCGGCCTGTATGGATCTTTCATGCTTATAGTCGGATACTACGAGAAAATATGAAGCGAGCGACATCAGCTCCCAGAATATGAGGAATGAGAAAAGGTTGCCTGCGGTTACTACGAGGCACATCGATAGTATGAATGCCGCCAGGAGCGCCCAGCCGAGCAGTTTCTTCCCCATCGATTCGCCGCTCATATAACCTATCGAAAATATCGCCGAGGGTATCGAAACGAAACCTATGACCGCAAGGAAGAATATTGCCAGGGGATCCAAAAGAAAGAGTTCTTTTGATAAAAAATTTATCATATTAATTTCAGGCGCTTTTAAGCGCAAAAAACCTTCGCTATCAGGCATCGCCTAAATTAGCAAAGGTTTCTCTTTATTCACGATCCAGACCCACCTTCAAACCTGGGACTACTACAACGTTGTCGGCTCATATTTTACCGCTTTTTCACCAAAAATCAAGACAAATCCGGGTCCGGGCGGGGCCTATTTTATAGACTTTGATACGGCTTTGAAGTTTTTGGTGAGCCACGATAGGACGGCCATCTGTTTTTTTGTCTGGTTGATCGGCCTTGCCGGCATTCCCCATACGACAGAGTTCTTTTTTATGTCTCCTATGACGGCGCTGCCGCCGCCTATAGTCACATTATCTCCTATCGATACATTATCGACCACCCCTACTTTGCCGGCCATAGTGACGTCGTTGCCGATGACCGTGCTGCCGGATATGCCGCACTGGGCCGCTATAAGGACATTCTTACCGATCTTGACATTATGCGCGATCTGGCAGAGATTGTCTATCTTTGTTCCCGAGCCTATTATGGTATCGCTCAAAGAGCCGCGATCTATGGTGGTATTGGCGCCGATCTCGACACCATCTCCGACGATAACAGACCCAAGCTGAGGAAATTTATAGATATTGCCGTCATCTTTTACATAACCGAACCCATCCGACCCTATTACAACCCCGGCATGCAGGATGACGTTCTTCCCCAGCTTCGTATTCTCATAAAGTGTAACATTCGGATAGATGTGGGAAAATGCCCCGATCGCGGAATTTTTCTTCACTACGGAGTTCGATTCGATAATAGTATGATCACCTATGTTAACGACATCCTCCACCACCACCCCGGGCCCTATCCAGACATTGTTCCCGATATGCGCGGAAGCCGAGACGACCGCCGTGGAATGCACAAAAGCGTTCTTGATCTCCTTCGTGTGAAATTTATTATAGATAA
>JAQUSE010000278.1 GCA_028715235.1 Candidatus Omnitrophota bacterium
AAAGATGTGTTGTGAAAACTGCCCCCGCTACACGAGCTGTGAAGAGGAGGGCCATTTAAACGATTTATGCTGTGTCAGTTGTTCTGACTACCAGTTCTGCCACGGCAAGAGAGGCGCCGCCGATAAGGATACGGAAGAGTCGGACGGCGAATTTGACGATCTCTGAAAAAGGGGGGCGTTATTATGGCACAAACACCTTCAAGAACACGCGAAAACAGGCAATTCAGGTTCCCTCAAGGTTACGGCGACAATAAGATAGTCCTTCTGGCGCGCGATCCATGGTGGGTATTCACATATTGAGAGATCAGGAAGGCAAACGAGGAAGAGGCCGTAAGGAAGATAGAGGCCTCCGGAGATAGTATCGCTAAGTCCGTTCTCCGGGTGTATGATGTTACCGACGTAAGCTTTAACGGCAAGAACGCCCGCTCATATTTCGATATAGAGCTCAGAGGGCTGGCGACCAACTGGTATATCAATGTAGGCTCTCCGGACAGGGCATGGATCGTCGACATAGGTATCGTTACGAAAAAAGGCAGTTTCTACCCCCTGGCCCGTTCCAATATGGTCAAGACCCCCCGTTTTGGCATGTCGGACCAGCTCGACGCGGAGTGGATGGTCCCTGAGGACGAATATTGGAAGATGTTCGGGTTATCGGGAGGTTTCGGCGTAGGAAAAGGTTCGCTGGAAGTAAGGGAGATGATCAAGAAGCGCCTGGAGGAGCAGATATCTTCCGGAGGCATATCGAGCGCCGCGTCATTTTACAGGAAACCCGGCGAGAGAAAATTCTGGCTTGTCGTTAACTGCGAGCTGATAGTCTACGGCGCGACGGAGCCGGACGCGAAACTGACCGTGCAGGGGAAAAAGATAGATCTAAGGAAAGACGGCACATTCACCCTGAGGTTTGCTCTGCCCGACGGGAAACAGGTCATCCCCGTTGAGGCGACCTCAAAGGACGGCATAGACAGCCGCCGCATAACGCCGATCGTATCCAGAAAGACAGAGTAAACCTTATGCTGAAAGGTTATCTCGCGATAGTCCTTCATGCGCACCTTCCATATGTACGCCATCCGGAGTTTGACGACTTTCTTGAAGAAGACTGGCTATTTGAAGCCATAACAGAGACATATATTCCCATCATAAAAGTATTGGCCGGTCTGGAAAGAGATAAGGTCGAGTATAAGCTGACCATATCGCTCTCGCCGACGCTCATGTCCATGCTCATGGACCCGCATCTGCAATACAAATACCTCAAACATCTCGATAAACTCATTGAGCTTTCCGCCAAGGAGATCGACAGGACTAAGTGGGAGGAGGCCTTCAATAAACTTGCCCATATGTACCATACTTTGTTCTGGGAGGCAAGGCACATATTTGTCGATGAGTACAAGATGAACCTCGTCAATGCGTTCAAGCACTTTCAGGAGACGGGCCATCTGGAGGTAATAACGTGCTGCGCGACGCACGGCTACCTGCCATTGATGGAAGTGGAGAGAAAGGCTTCCGTGAGAGCGCAGGTAAGGGTCGGAGCCGACCTGTACCAGAAAGTATTCGGAAAGAGACCCGCCGGTATCTGGCTTCCCGAATGCGGATTCAATCCCGGCGATGACGAAGTGATTAAAAAAGAAGGAATAAGATATTTTCTCGTAGATACCCACGGCATACTGTTCGGCACGCCCCGCCCGAGGTTCGGCGTTTTCAGCGCGTATCTTACTAAAAACGGCGTAGGCGTTTATGGCAGGGATACGGAGTCCTCCAAAGCCGTATGGAGCGCCGTTGAGGGATATCCGGGCGATCATAATTACAGGGAGTTCTATCGCGATATCGGTTTTGATCTTGATTACGACTATATCCGCCCTTACATAAATGCCGACGGTGTGAGGATAAATACCGGAATAAAATATTATAAGATAACCGGAGCCGGCGGCCACAAGGAACCGTATGTGCCGGAGACTGCGCGCGCCAGGGCGGCGGACCAGGCCGGTAATTTTATGTTCAACAGGGAAAAGCAGGCCGAGCACCTGCTTGGACAGATGGGCGACAGGCTGCCCGTCATAGTCGCGCCGTACGACGCCGAGCTCTTCGGCCATTGGTGGTTCGAGGGGCCGCAGTGGATCGATTTTCTCATGAGGAAGATAAGATACGACCAGAAGACCATAGCGCTTACAACTCCGGGTGAGTACCTGAAGATTTATAAAAAATACCAGGTTCTCACACCCGCGGCTTCAAGCTGGGGATGGAAGGGATACAGTGAGGTGTGGCTAGAGGGATCGAACGACTGGGTGTACAGGCACCTCCATAAGATGGTCGAGCGCATGGTCGAAGCCGCGAATAATAACAGGAACGCTAAGGGTCTTCTTTGCAGGACGCTGAACCAGATGGCGCGCGAGCTCCTGCTTGCGCAGTCGAGCGATTGGGCGTTCATAATGAAGACCGGTTCCCACGTTCCTTACGCAGTCGAGAGGTTCAGGGAACACGCGGAGCACTTCACCGAGCTTTACGAGCAGGTGAAACAGGGCTCTCTCGACGAAGAATATGTAAAGTGGTTGGAAGATAAGTACAGTATATTCCCGGATATCGATTACTCGGTCTATAGTACTTAAATATTTTTAAAGACCTACGAGGTGTGACGGGTTTAAGTAATCACTCCTCGTAGGTCAATCAAAGGGTTGGACTGAGGGCTGTATGGACACAAAAAAGAGATTAAGCGTTTCTTTCCTGTGGCACATGCACCAGCCTTATTACAAAGACCCTCTTTCGGACAAGTACCTCATGCCATGGACGAGGCTCCACGGCATAAAAGATTACTACCCGATGGCAGCCCTGATAGAGGAGTTCGATGAGATAAAGGCGGTCTTCAATCTCGTCCCGTCGATGATCGAACAGATAAACGATTACGTCC
>JAQUSE010000035.1 GCA_028715235.1 Candidatus Omnitrophota bacterium
CGCTCCAGACGTCACCAGGAGCACCTTTACACCCTTATCCTGGATATCCGATATCTGCCGAACAAGATCCTTCACCTTGTCCTTGTCAAGAGCCCTGTCCTTGGACGTTATGACTTTTGTTCCGACCTTTATGACTATCCTGCTACACTCTTTCATCTTTAGACGCTTCCTTGAGCCTTTTGCATATTTCGTTAAGCAGTTCCTTTATCCCATCCCCGGCAACGGCCGATATAGGGAACAACTTCCTGCGGCCAAACCTCTTTTTAAACGCCGCCAGATTGGCCTTGCTCTCCGGACAATCTATCTTATTCGGCGCTATAACCTGCGTCTTTTTCGCAAGCTCTTTTGAATATTGCTTCAATTCTTCGTTAAGTTTTATATAATCTTCGTACGGGTCTCTTCCGTCGATAGCGGAGATATCCACGAGGTGCACCAGTATCTTGGTCCGCTCTATGTGCCTCAGGAACTTATGGCCGAGGCCCTTGCCTTTATGGGCGCCTTCTATTAAGCCGGGTATATCGGCAACTACGATGCTGTAATCTTCATAAAGCCTTACGACGCCCAGATTCGGTTCTTTCGTCGTAAACGGGTAATTTGCTATCTTGGGCCTTGCGCTGGAGATCTTGGAGATGAGCGTGGATTTTCCGGCATTAGGATAGCCTACTATCCCTACGTCGGCCATAAGTTTCAATTCCAGTGAAATGGTCTTCTCTTCGCCCTGAGCGCCGGGCTCGGCCTCGCGGCCTCTCGAGTTCCCTTTCCCTCCCTTGCCGCCCCTGGCTATGATAACGCTGTCGCCGTTATTAACGAGGTCCCTCAATACGAGCCCCTTAACGGCATCTTTTATCAATGTGCCTGCCGGGACCTTTATGCGGACATCCTCGCCTCTGCGCCCTTTTTTATGGTTAGAGCTTCCGTGAGTGCCGGAGTTGCCTTTGAAGTGCTGCCTGAATTGGAAATCTAGTAAGGTGTGGATGTTGGGATCGGCCTCGAATACTATATCGCCGCCGTCGCCGCCAAATCCGCCGTCAGGCCTGCCTTTCCTGTTGATTATATCCCGGTACAGGCTGTTGCAGCCGTCACCGCCGTCACCGGCTTTGACATATATCCTGACTTCGTCTATAAACATTGCGTTACTTGGAGGCTTTTACAATATTGACGATCTTGCCCGGAGTGAAATTAACCTTGCCGTCGACCAACGCGAATAGCGTGCCGTCCCTGCCGATACCTACGTTCCTGCCGGCCTTAAAGACGAAACCGCGCTGCCTCAATATGATATTGCCGGCCTTCACAGACTGGTTCCCGTACTTCTTTACGCCTAACGTCTGCGGCTGGCTGTCTCTGCCGTTAACTACGTGAGCCATGTTGTCAGTCCTTTCAATTCAAATGTTACGTAATGTTATGTAAGGTTCATTAAGGTTACGTAACGTTACTAGCTCCCTTTTCCTGCTTCTATTTCCTTAACCTTCAGCTTCAGGACATTCTGCCTGTGGCCTATCTTCTTCTTCTCGCTCTTGCGCTTTTTGTATTTAAACGCGACTACCTTATCCTGTCTTATCATGCCAAGGACCTCGCACACCACATGAGATCCCTTAACATGAGGGTTCCCTATATGGAGCGAGTTGCCGTCCTTTACCATCAATACCGTGTTAAGCTTTACCTCGCCGCCCTTCTTAGCGGCCAGTTTCTCAACCAGGATTATGTCGTTCTTGGCTACTTTGTATTGCTTACCGCCTGTCTCTATCACTGCGTACATAGAACCCCCCGATTTGCTGTAATCTCACCCGGGGCAAATCGTCCCGAGGAGCTGTAATCTCACTCATGGTAACGAGGGACTACATCCGAAATACCCCGTTTAGGACGATTAATATATCACAGCGCCGATTACTCCGTCAAGGGAAAAAGGGAGGCTCCCGTTCCGGCTCACTCTCAGGGCTCTTCCGCATGGCGCGTGCTGATATGTCGCCCTATAGTGGTAAATTGCATCAATTTTTCCCAAACATCATGATATCTCATATATCTCTTCACATCCGGGTCTTCGACCCTGGCGTAAGAACCCATATATTCCCTGAATTCCTCTTCCAGCGCAGGAAGGTCTTTTCCAAGACAGCCAAGCAATATATTAAGATCATCGGCGCCGCTATCCCTGCCCTTCTTCTTCGCGTCCATGCGTTCGCTCATCTTGACCTGATAATCCATGAACTGCTCATGGTACCTGTTCATGAGAAAAGAGGTAAATGCCCAGCTCTCGCCGTAAGAGGCAAACGCCGCTTTGTTGACCAGGCCCACAAAACTACCTATCTTAAAATTGGTAAGGAACTCTATCGGGTTGAGCTCATTCTTCCTCACCGCTTCCTGGTATGAGAAGAGCCATTCTTCGTCGACGGATCCGATCGGATCGGTCCCGCAGTAAGTCGCGATCCCCTCATTCAGCCAGGATTGGGCGCTCGATTCGTTTATAATATCCTCTCTCTTGATCTTCTCAAGGTCCTTCGATGTCTCCCTCCTGATCTTCATGATCTCTTCCAGGATCTCTTTCTTCTTCTTCCAGTCTTTCTCCGCCATCAGCTCTTTCTTCTTTTCCGCCAATTTCTTGTCGTCCATATCGGGTTTCATTATCACGATACTCTGCAGGCCGTAATTATGGAATACCTCGTGGGTAAATTCATGGCGCAGGACATCAAGGGACCCGTAAAGAAGTTCGCTCTTATATATACTGTGCATCTCCCAGAATATGTCCGTAAATTCCTTCGCCTGGCCTTCGAGAAAGATGTGGTAACTCTTAACCACGTTATCTTTCACCTTGTCTATCACCTCTTTATTGAAGGCGCCGGTCTGGCCTTCCACTATCTCAAGGACCCATTTCTCCATCCTATTGCCGAACCCGTTATACGTATAAAGCACTTTGTTCAGCGGACTAAAATAGCCTACTACAAGCCATCCGGGCACACCGTCCGTAATCGCATATGTCCAGTAATCTTCTATGTCATCGAACATGACCAGAAAATTCTGGCACCCGGCGGTCCTACCCTTAAATATCTTGAAGAACTTGAAATAGATATCGGTATGAGCCTGCCTGACCGTCTTGACATAAAGGTCGATCGATTTTGCGTAAGAATCGGAGAATAGCACTATGTCCCCTTCTTTATACATCTTCATCTTGGGGAACTGCTCCTTCAGGCGTCTCTCTATATCGTCGGATTCTTTATTCAGGGCGGGAGCGAAGATAAGGTAGTCGATATCGGCGCGTTTTACGGTCATCTCGAGTCCGCCGCCGCCTTCATCAAAAGACATCGTCATCTCATCACCCGTTATATCCGTTATCTTTCCGTCGAGGACCACGCCGTTGGTCCTCTTCGCGACAATGTCGTTCTTATACGGCCACTGGGCCTCCTTCCGGCTCTTGCGCTCTTCCCGGACCACCTGTTTGGCGCTCACTGCAAATTTCTCGTTATCCCATTCCACAATATATTCATCGGCTTTCTTTTCCAGCAATCTGCCGTTTATCACCCCTCCGTGTTTGAGGTATAAAGTTATTCCGTCATCCTCATCGTCTTTTTTCAAGACATCCGGAAGTTTTACGGACTTCGTCACTTTCCTGATAAACTTTTCCTGCTCTCTGTTCATTCCGGTAATAAGACCGCCTGCCCGGTCGCCGACGCCTTTAACAAAATCGACGACTCTTGCAACCCTGGTGTTAAGCGCGAGATTTGTCCGCAACTCGGACCTGAAGTGCCTGTATCCGTCGACTGCCGCCGCGATAAACCCTATCACAAAAAATAATATTATAAGCCTTTTCATGGAACTCCCGGAGGGATAAGCCCTTCATAAAAATAGGGCCACGCCCGTTAAAGACATGGCCCTATTTCGTTAAAACGGTTTATACTTTCCCTTCCTCAATTTTAATATCCTCTATGTGAAGATTGGGATCCTCGATAACGCGGATAGTCTTCCTGAAACGCCTTTCCAGCGGCCTTATCATGTTCTTTTCCGGGGCCGCGATATTATACGCCACTTCCGGATGAAGGGAGACGAAGACCTCTCTCTTGCGGGAATCCTGCAAAAATCTCTCAAGTTTCCGCAACAGCTCTATCGACACCGTCGATATAGACTTGACAATCCCCCTGCCGCTGCAGTACGGGCACCTCTGATAGCTCTTCGACTCTATACTCTTCCTGACACGCTGCCTGGTCATTTCAATAAGGCCGATGCTGGAGATGTTTAGTATCTTAGTCTTTGCTTTATCGCCCTCAAGGTGCTTTTCCAGAGTTTTGTATATAGTCTTCCTGTGCTGGGGGATCTCCATGTCGATGAAATCTATAATTATTATCCCGCCGAGGTCGCGCAACTTCAACTGCCTGGGCACCTCCTCCGCCGCTTCGATATTAGTTTTGAACGCCGTGTCCTCGAGGTTGCGCTTTCCCACAAATTTTCCCGAGTTGACGTCGATGGCGACTAGCGATTCCGTTTGATCGAATATGAGGTATCCGCCGCTTTTCAGCTGCACGATCCTGTTGTATATCTTTTCTATCTGGCGCTCGATGTCGTGCTTCTCGAAAAGAGGTATCCTGTCCGTATGAAGCCTCAGCCTTGGCCTGAGATGCGGGGCAAGGATCTTCAGGAATCTCGATATCCTCTTAAATTCATCTCTTGAGTCTATATCCAGTTTCGACACATCATTGGTGAAGATGTCCCTGGCCACTCTCAGTATAATATCGTATTCCTGGTGTATAAGGCACGGTGGTTTGGCCTTTCTCGCCCTGGACTTTATATTGTGCCACAGGTTGGTGAGATACCTCATCTCCCTGAAAAAATCCTTCTGGCTGGCGCCCTGGGCCGCGGTCCTGACTATCACGCCCATATCCTTTGCTATCTTCAATTCCTCAAGTATCTTCCTTATCCTGTCCCGCTCTTCTCTCGATTCGATCCTCCTCGAAAGGCCTATATGGTTATCGAACGGCATGAGGACAAGGAACCTCCCCGGTATGCTGACATGAGTGGTAAGCCTGGGCCCCTTCGTGCCTATCGGTTCTTTCACTACCTGGACAAGCACATCATCGCCCTTCTTAAGCAGCTCGCCTATGGAAGGAAGCGGCTTTTTCGGCTCGCCCCTTTCATGGCTTTCCTCTATAGGCCCGCCATCAAGCAGTTTCTCGTAACCCAGGGGATCCGACACGACGTCGGTCACATACAAAAATCCGTTCTTCTCCAGCCCGATGTTTACAAATGCGGCGCCCATTCCGGGCAACACAGATTCGACCTTGCCTTTGTAAATGTTGCCGAACAGGCTTTTCGCGCTGTCCGGCCTTTCAATATAAAACTCTTCTATCCTCTTATTCTCCATGACAGCGACGCGTTTTTCGTGCTGCGTCACATTAATATATATCTCTTTTTGCATTACACCGTCTCCTCTGCCTTTATAATCCTTACCCCCTCAGGCAATTGTTCATTGATTTTCCCGATAAATTCCTGCGGCGACAATCTCTTATCCATATGGAAAACAGCCTCCTGATCCATGCCCTCTACGCCGAGCTTGAGGGCTCTGGTTATACTTATCTTAAGGTGGGGACTGAACCCTTTTGTCACGCTTACCGGAAGCGCCGCTCTCCGGGACGCCCTTTGGAAAAGCCTCATGAGATCCAGATGCGAAATAAAACGCGCGTTGCCGGTCTTGGAAAACGTTACTTTCATATTACCAGAATTTTTTATTCGGCCTCTTCTTGGCGGTCACGTCTTTCTGCTGAGTGATCGTATACATAGGCACATAAGCCTTGTTCACATCCGGCAGGTCCTTAATTACACGCCCCTTATTCATAAGATTGACCGTGATAAAGAAAATAAGTTCCGTCTTCTGTTTTGTTATCTCTTTCTTAGTAACCAGGAGTCCCAAGTACGGCACATCGCCGAATATGTCTCCCAGGAACGGAAGCTTCTTTCGCGTATCGATAATGTTCTCCTTTATCAATCCGCCGATAAATATCGTGTCCCCGTCTTTTACCATGACCTGCGTCTTGGCCTGCCGCACCGAGAAGACAGGCGCGACTACTCCGCTTGACTTATCAAGCGTATCGTATCTCAACAGGTCGCTTATCTGCGGCGTCAGGTCTATTACTATCTCATCCTTGTCGTTGACATGAGGGACAACCTTAAGCATTATGCCAAGATCTTTCGGTTCATACCCCGTTATCTCCATCTTTCCGGTAGTTGAACTCCTCTCGTATTTAGGCATATTAAGCGTATTTCCGACATTAATGAAGGCTTCGTTGTTGTTAAGGGTAGTAATCCTGGGATTCGATATGAGGTCGGTGTTGGACCTTGATTTTATCATCTCCAGGACAGCCGAAAATTGGCTGAAATCAAGAGTGCCGAACGTGAACTGGTCTGTTCCGGCATAAGGAAATCCGAAACTCCCTGATTTTCCCCCATTAGCAGGGAACTCGCTGGCCGTTTCCGAAGCTACGCCTCCGCCCGAGGTAGTGGTCGTTGTCGACGGGCTGGAGCTCAAGACCTGCGGGAAAAATATCATACTATCCTGCGCCGAGTTAAACGGCATCTTGAAATAGTCAAAGGGAAATGTTGTCGGCCTCTTGGCGCCGCTGACGGAGAGCTTGACGTTCCAGTCAATGCCCAGTTTTTCGCTGTCATCCAGCGCGGTCTCTATTATCCTGGCCTCTATGAGGATCTGGTCGGTCTGTTTGTCGAGCCTCTCAACGACCTGGCCGATCTTGTATATGTTAGTGGGGATATCGGTAACGAGGACTGTGTTGGTCCTTTCGTCGTATGTGACCTTGCCCCTTTCGCTGACTATATCCTTTATCGATGTGGCGACATCCTTTGACTTGCTGTAATTGAGATTGAAGGCCTGTGTTGTCAGCTCTTCCGCCTTGAGCTTATCGACAGTCACCACCCTTATTATATCCCCCTCCCTTTCGTAGGCAAACCCGTAGTTCCTTAAGATGATATCGAGCGCTGTCTTCCATGGCTTATTCGTCAATTTCAGGTCTATGGTGCCTTTTACATCGGGCGCAGGCACGATATCCACTCCGGAGACTTCCGATATGTACGCCAGTACCGTCTTGATATCGGCGCCCTTAAAGTTGACCGTCACGTTGCCGGGTTCGACTCTGGCTGCCGGAACATCGGGTTCTTTCGGCTCTTCCGGTTGAACCGCGGCTGCTGGGACCACAACCGGCGTCATCATCTCATTCTCCTGGGGCCTATATGCCTGATCCTGGCCGATGGGGACCGCCTCCTCTACCGGCGGCTCTTTATAATTCTTTTCCTGCGCGACCGACACCAACGAGGAATCAAACAATAGACATAAAGAAATAGTCAAGAAGCCGACCAGACAGATCTTTTTATTATTCACTCTTTACCCCTCCTTCTTCGGATAACATCACCGTATGTTCGTTACCGTCTAAATGTAATATTATAGAGTTCGGGCCGATCTTCTTTATCACAAGCTCCCCCGTTTTCTCACTTTCCCTGATTATCTCTCCGTTCAATATGGCCAGTCTCTTTCCGTCGGCTCCCATAGCTATTCCTTCGAGGTTGATCTCATATATCGACGTCACGTCTTTAAGTTTCGTAGTGACGCTCTTCTCCTGGCCTACAAGCGGCACAAGAGGGTCACGTCTCCCGTGCGCATCGTACCTTATGGCCTCCATGCCATGAAGATACGTGGCCGCCACAAGCGCCGCGAGGGCTAAACCGCTGATCTTACAGGCTCTGAAAAAAAACATTTAAATATCCACCTCACGGGCGGTTAGCCGCCCTTCTTCATTTTATAAGTCATGACCACCAGCTCGATATCATGTTTTTTCGGGTTGGAGCTGTTCGACTTCACGGCTATATCGACTATCTTCATGAATCTTTCGCCACCCTCAAGGCGGGCAAGAAAATTCCCGAGCTCATGGTATCCCGACTTTGCGCTTATGTGGATAGGTATCTCCTGAAAAGGGGTGTCTTTCCGCGCTTTATCCTCTTTTACGATATTCGGAGTTATGGCGGTGATCTTTACATTGGAGCTCTTTGCGACCGCATTAAGGTTCTCAAGCAGACCGGATATCGGCTGTTCGGCAGGCAGCATCTTCTCGTAGAGATCCATCTTTTCTTGTATGGCCGCCAGGTCGTTCTTAAGTTTGTCTATCCTGGCTATGTCTTCTTTGGCCTTAGCCAATTCAAAACGAGCCTCATTCATTTTGACGAAACTGCCGAAGACCCCCACTAACTGCGGTACAAGCAGGAAATTCAAATAAAATATGAATGCGATAACGGATACCAGGACGATCAATATCATCGTTTGTTTCTGGTTCTTATCGAATGTAAAAGGCAATTTTATCATATTTTCCGGCGATCCGGTTTCTATTCTTTGCTGTTAAAGAGGCAAGCTATCTTAAAATTCATTACCTCCTGGTCATCGAACTTGCTGCTTTTCATCGACACAAGTTCAATCTGCTGAAAATCTGAATAAAAAGAGGCGTTATCCTTAAGGCTGCTCATGAACTTGCCTATAAGCGCCGTTCCCTGCCCTCCTAGACTCGACGCGTAACCCGTCAATACAAGATATTTGAGCACAGAGCTTTCCGGCGGCTTTGTGGTATCTTTTTTTACCTTTGCGCCCGCCGGTGGAGGAGCTTTTTCCTTTTGCCTCTCCTCGTAACCGAAATCGGACAACCAGATACCCGATGTCATTGAATCGCTCAATTCGTTCAGCTTCGCTGCCCAGCTGAACCGCCCGTCCACAAGCTCATCAATAGCCCTCACCTTTTGATCTTTCAGCTGGATAAGCGTCTTTAAAGACTCCGCATATCTCTTTTCAGGCATCACCGACTCCAACTTCATCGATAGCGAGGCAAGCGTCGACTTACTGTATACGCCGCCAAAGAATAGCGCTATATGCATTACTGCCAACACGGCAACGAAACCTATAGCTATGTTCATAACAGGAATATTCTTTAAAAAATTAAGGTCGGCCAGGCCGATCTTCTTATACGCCGGTTCTCTTTTCCTGTATTCCTGCGGCAATAGATTAATCTGTACCATAAGCCCTGTGGTTGTCCTCGGCCGATAGGCCGTTGTCTTACTCGGGGCAATACATAAGCGGCTATTGCATTACCGCTCTGCAGTTAACGCCTTGTTCTGGCCGCGAATGTATATCTTCCGCTCATCTCAACGCCAATCCTGCGGCGACGCCGTAAGAACCTTTCGATCCTTCCAGGAGTTTCGCGTCTATTCCGGAGGCGCTTTTATCTAAAAATGCGAGCGGATCCCAGGCGAAAGGCCGGACGCCGAAATATTCCTGAAACAGGTCTTCCAATCCGGCCAGGCCCGAACTGCCGCCCGAAATATAGATCTCGTCGACGCCCCTGCCGTTCTGGTTCTCGTAATAATTGAACGACAACTTCACTTCGTCGAGAAGATTATTGACTACGGGTTTCACCGCATCTACTATCGACTGCCGTTTGTCGTGAGGTGATTCCTTGATCTTATCGGATGCCGCATTGTCCACGCCCAGGACCTTTGATATAGCGGCGCTGAACTCATTGCCCCCGAAGGCCAGGTCCCTGATAAAATATGCCGTGCCTTCCCGCACTATGGCCAGATTGGTGAACCTGGCGCCAATATTCAGGATCGCAAAACTCTTATCCGCGGCGGCATCCGCCTTGTTCCTGGAAAATGAGCCCGCCAGAGCCAGGCTGTCCACATCTACTGCCGCAACCGACAGGCCTGAAGCCTCCGCTGCCTTTATCCTGTCTTCGATCATATCTCTTTTAGCGGCTACCAGTATTAAATCTGTCTTGCTCCCGGCCTTGTCCGTACGCAGGACCTGAAAATCCACAACACACTCGCTTATATTAAAAGGTACGACCTTTTCCGCTTCGAACCTTACCGCGCTCTTCAGCTCATCGTCTTTCATCTTCGGCATCGTCACGAATCTCGCTACGACAAACGGACCCGAGACGGAGATATTGGCTTCTTTAGCCGAAAATTTCGATTCCTCGACCAGCCGCGTAACCGTTTCTGCCATCTCTATGCGGGAAGCGCCTCTTACCTTCTTCATCCCTAAGGATATCAATGACGGCGAAATGCCGCCGGATACCTCGACCGCCTTGACGAACGAGCTGCCGATATCAAGCCCTACGATCTTTTTCGCGCTGGGGCCGTGTCCGGTCTTTCCGAAAGGAGTTTCCGCCATTATCGTGCCGCTTTATCGTTTGGGCGCTTCGCGCCGGGCTTATAATTAAACTCTATCGATACGAGCTTCTTCAACGACTCGGACATCGCCAGCAAATTTTTAGACTTCTTATCATACGGATTCACTTTAAGCGCCTCTTTGCAGCTTTCGATCTTATTATCCAATCCATCCATAAATTTTTTCTTGTCTTCAGGGCTTACG
>JAQUSE010000279.1 GCA_028715235.1 Candidatus Omnitrophota bacterium
CGACGAACTTTTGTATAATTTTTATACCAGGCAGATAATATTCTTTAAGTTTAAAGTCGAAGAGCTGACCGGGAACAGGATAAAGGCCTCCGCAACCGGCAGGCCTGTCGGGGCCAACAGGAACCGCCTGCAGAAAGAGATAAAGGCTGCGACCTATTCGGACCTGAAAATAAAGAAGACGGACGCAGGCTATCAGGTCGAGGTGATTTTCGACGTATAGGCCTAAAATTACACCTACGAGGTGTGACTATTCCACCTACGAGGTGTGACGGGTCCTGAGTAATCAAGGTCAGCCTTAATCACCTACGAGGTGTGACGGGTCTAAGTAGTCACTCCTCGTAGGTGAAATCAAAGAGTCAGACTGAAGGTTCACGTGCTAGAGAAGATCGACCAATACAGGTGGCGCATACCCAAGAGCTATAAACAGGGCATGCGGGTCGACGGCGTCATCTACACGAGCGAAAAGATGCTCGAGGCTGTCATGCATGACAAGGCTCTCGAGCAGGTCGCGAACGTCGCTATGCTGCCGGGGATTGTAAAACATTCTCTCGCGATGCCTGACATCCATTGGGGCTACGGGTTCCCGATCGGCGGCGTTGCGGCTACGGATATTGAAGAAGGCGGCGTTATTTCGCCGGGCGGAGTGGGGTTCGACATAAACTGCGGCGTCAGGCTGATGAAGACGGATCTCACCGAAGAGGATGTAAAACCCAGACTTAAAGACCTGGTCTACGGCCTTTATAATAATGTCCCCGCCGGTGTAGGATCGACGGGAGATATAAAGATAAGCGCTCCGGAAGAGAGAAAGCTTTTAGTCGAAGGCGCGAAGTGGGTCGTGGATCACGGCTACGGCAGACAGGAAGACCTGGAATGTACCGAGGAGAGAGGCGCTATAAAAGGGGCAGATCCTGATAAGGTCTCGCCGCGCGCTTACGAACGCGGCAAGCATCAATCCGGCACACTCGGTTCGGGCAACCATTTCCTGGAGGTCCAGGTAGTCGACGAGGTATACGACGCCGCTATCGCGTCAACGTTAGGCGTAAGCAAGGGGCAAGTCACCGTGATGATACATTCCGGATCGCGCGGCCTCGGCTACCAGGTCTGCGATGAGTATTCTAAAGATTTTATTCACTCGCTTTCGAAATACGGCGTAACCGTGCCGGACAGGCAGCTCGCCTGCGCGCCTGTGAATTCGACGGAGGGTAAGGCGTATCTCGGCGCTATGAAATGCGCCGCCAACTACGCGTGGGCCAACAGGCAATGCCTGATGTACCTGACGAGGCTCGTATTCGAGAAGGTATTCCACATGGGGCCGAAAGACCTCGGTATGGACCTCGTTTACGACGTCGCGCACAACATTGCCAAGATAGAGAAGTATAATATAAACGGCAAGACCAGGGAATTATGCGTCCACAGGAAAGGCGCTACCAGGGCTTTTCCTCCGGAGCATCCCGAATTGCCCGATAAGTACAAGAAGACAGGTCAGCCTGTTATAATACCCGGAGACATGGGCAGAAATTCATATCTACTCGTCGGCACGAAAAAAGCCGAAGAGACTTTTTTTAGTACATGTCACGGCGCGGGCAGGCTGATGTCGCGCTCGGCGGCGATACAGGCCTCCCGCGGAAGATCTATATCGCGCGAATTGGAAAATAAAGGTATAATAGTGAAATCGAGCGGCAGGGAGACCCTGGCCGAAGAGATGCCGGATGCGTATAAAGACGTCAACGAGGTCGTGGACGTGGTGCACGGCGCGGGCATTTCAAAGAAGGTCTGCCGGATGAAGCCCCTAGGGGTTATCAAGGGGTAATAATAGTAACCAGAAAGAAAGTAACCAGTAACCAGAAAAATAATAAAGCTGCAATATAACAATTCTGGTTTCTGGAAACTGGTTTCTGGTTACTAATGTATAACAAGGAGTCAACATGCTAGACTTGAAATTCATTCGAGAGAACAAGGAGCTTGTGAAAGAGGCTCTGAAGAACCGCAATAATATGAAGATCGACATAGATGAGCTTCTGAGGCTTGATGAGGAGCGCCGGAAATTGCTGGTCGAAACAGAGACCCTTAAAGCCGAAAGGAATAAGGCTAACGATGAGATATCGTCCCTTATGAAAAATAAGAAAAACGCTAAGGAAATTATAGCCAAAATGAAGGTCGTTTCCCAAAAAATAGCCGATTTTGACAAAAAAGTGGAGGAATGTGACCAAAAAATATCCAAATTTACATATACAATCCCAAATATACCCGATAAATCAGTGCCTGTAGGGGGTCCGGAATGCAATAAAATAGTCAAATCCTGGGGCAAGAACCCCGCTTTTGACTTCAATCCTAAAAACCATATTGAGCTTGCCGAGCATCTCGGTATAATAAGCTTTGGCATTGCTTCGAAGATAAGCGGTTCCAATTTTGTCCTGTTCATGGGCCTGGGTGCGCGCCTTGAGAGGGCGCTTATTAACTTCATGCTCGATCTGCACACAAAAAAGCACGGTTATAAGGAGATATTCCCTCCGTTCCTAGTGAACAGGCGGAGCATGACAGGGACGGGGCAGCTTCCTAAACTCGAAGAGGATATGTATAAGCTCAAAGACGACGACCTCTTCCTTATTCCGACCGCCGAGGTGCCGGTTACTAATATCCACGCTAACGATACTCTGGAAGAGGCCGATCTTCCTGTACGTTATACGGCATATACGGCATGCTTCAGAAGGGAGGCCGGTTCTTACGGCAAGGACACGAAAGGCCTGATAAGGGTGCATCAATTTGACAAGGTGGAGATGGTGAAGTTCGTAAAGCCGGAGACGTCCCTGGACGAGCTGGAGAAACTGGTCGGCGACGCCGAGGATGTCCTGCAGTTATTGAACCTCCCG
>JAQUSE010000280.1 GCA_028715235.1 Candidatus Omnitrophota bacterium
CTAAAGAACGGAGTCTGCGATGATCAAACTATGCGTCAGCGGTTCCAAAGGAAAGATGGGCTCGAGGATCGTCGGCCTGGCAAAGGAGGACGCGGAATTTGAGATAAACGGCGAATTCGACGCGGGGGTAGACGCGGGGCCTATGATAGAGGCCTGCGACTGCCTGATCGAATTCACTACCCCCCAGGCCACCATGGAGCATCTGGCATTATGCGAGGAGAATAAAAAAGCCATGGTAATAGGGACGACGGCGTTATCGGCCGCGGACCTGGAAAAGGTAAAAGAGGCGTCTGCCAAGATACCGATAGTCCTTTCGCCGAACATGTCTATAGGGGTCAACCTGCTCTTTAAGATGATACGCGACTCCAGCAAGATACTCGGCCCCGATTATGAGGTCTCTATAGTCGAGGCGCACCACGTCCATAAAAAAGACGCGCCGAGCGGGACCGCTAAAGAGCTTGCGCGTATAATCAAGGAATCCAGGGGCGACGTCAAAGTGCCGATCGACTCCGTCCGCGAGGGCGAGATCGTAGGAGAGCACACCATCACGTTCGAGAGCGAATACGACCTTATAGAGATAACGCACAGCGCCAAGACGCGCGACATATTTGCCAGGGGCGCTCTACGGGCCGCGAAATTCATTGCCGGCAAGAAAAACGGTCTATTCAATATGAAAGATGTATTGGGTCTGTAAAAAAATGAGGAATAAATGATCAAGATAGAGAAATCTGACAGATTAAAGAAACTGCCGCCGTATCTATTTGTGGAGATCGACAGGGCGAAGAAGCAGGCTCGCGACGAAGGCCGGGACATCATCGACCTGGGCGTCGGCGATCCGGATATACCGACGCCGAAGTTCATCATAGACGCGCTCAATAAGGCAGTCCGCGACCCTTCGACGCACAGGTATGCCCTGGATCAGGGCCATCCCGACTTCAGGAACGCGGCTTCGCGCTGGTTCAAGAGGCGGTTCGGCGTCGACATGAACCCTGACGGCGAGATATATCCGCTTATCGGCTCAAAAGAAGGCATCGCCCATATCCCGCTAGCTTTTATTAATCCGCAGGATATAGTCCTGGTCCCGGACCCGTGTTACCCTCCTTACAGGTCGGGAACGCTCTTTGCCGGAGGCGAGGTCGTTTCGATGCCGCTCCTCGAAAAAGGAAAGTTCCTGCCGGACCTTAAAGCGATAAACCACAGCATCCTGCACAAGGTCAGGATGATCTTTATTAATTATCCGAACAACCCGACGGGCGCGGTCTGCGACAAGAAGTTTTTGAAAGAGGTCGTCGACTTTGCCGCGAAGCATAATATCATCGTCTGCCATGACGCCGCATATACGGAGATCGCGTTCGACGGTTTCAAGCCGCCGAGCATATTCGAGGTCGAAGGCGCCAGGGATGTAGCCATAGAGTTCCATTCGCTCTCGAAGACATTTAACATGACCGGCTGGAGGATCGGATTTGCCGCCGGCAACGCCCGCATTATCGAAGGCCTGGCCAAGGTGAAATCGAATGTTGACTCGGGGATATTCTCGGCGATCCAGAAGGCCGGGGCGGTTGCATTGGATAATTACGAGAAACATATAAGTTCGGTAATAAAGATATACGAGGAGAGGCGCAATGTGTTAGTGGACGGCCTCAATTCGCTAGGCTGGAACGTGGAGAAACCCAAAGCGACGTTCTATGTATGGGTCCGCGTGCCGCCGCGCTATACTTCGGCGACATTCGCGAAGGCGCTTCTGGATAAGGCGGATATAGTGGCTACGCCGGGCAACGGTTTCGGCGAGCACGGTGAAGGTTATATAAGGATGGTCGTCACCGTCGATAAGAAGAGGATCCTGGAGGCGGTGAAGAGGATCAAAGATAAACTATGACACCTTTGTGTAATGTGTAAAGTTTAAAGTGTAATGTTAGTGTAATGCAGCTATGTGTAATGGAAATTTCTCTTCCATTACACAATTAACCATTAAACCTGCTTTATACATTACACATTTAACATTACACAAAGTAGCTAGAGTTAATTATGGTCACTTGCTACATCGGCATCGGTTCGAATCTGGGGGACAGACAGGACTATATAAAACGGGCTATCGAAGAGCTTAAGTCGCATAAAGATATCAGGGTCAGGAGAGTGTCTTCGATATACGAAACTGAGCCCTTCGGCGGCATACAGCAGGGAATGTTCCTTAACGGTATTCTGGAGATAGATACCGATCTTGGACCTAAACCGCTTCTGAAAGAATTGAATGAAATAGAGAATAAACTTGGCAGGAAGAGGACCATAAAGGACGGTCCGCGGACGATAGACCTCGATATCCTCTATTACGGGCAGGAAGCGATCGATGACGCGGATCTTGTCGTTCCGCACCCTAGGATAAATGAAAGGGAGTTCGTGCTGAAAGGCCTGAGGGAGCTGGGCGTAGTTAGATAGAGGTAGCGATTAAGTAAAATACTTAATCACTTAATCGCCAAGCGTGTTAGCTTCGAAATCGCTAAATAACGGGCAAGGAGTTTAACCGAGTGAAGATAGTCGAAAATATTCCAAGGATGTCTACACTCATGAAGATCATGAGAAAAGAGGGAAAGTCCATTGGGTTCGTTCCCACGATGGGTTATCTGCATGAAGGCCACCTAAGCCTTGTCAGGTCCGCGAAGAAACATAACGATGTCGCGGTCATGAGCATATTCGTCAACCCCCTGCAATTCGGTCCGAACGAGGATCTAGCTAAATATCCCAGGGATTTTAAGCGGGACGAAGAAAAAGCGAGGCTTGCGGGCGTGGACGTCCTGTTTTACCCGTCGGAAAAGGAGATATATGCGAGCGGCTATTCCACTTATGTAGAAGTCAAGGACCTT
>JAQUSE010000281.1 GCA_028715235.1 Candidatus Omnitrophota bacterium
TCCGCATTATATAAACTGGTATACGGTTCGGCCAGGATGCCCAAAGAATCGATCAAGGACGTTGAAGGCATGAAGGCGTTTTTTGTGAACGATCCTTCCCGGGCTGTCGACGAGATGAAAGAGTTGAGCGAGCTCGACATAGACAAGAGCGGGACGATATCCGCCAGTGAATTGAGTTTGCTGCAGTCGAAAAGCGTCAAATTGGGCTTCGGCGACAAGGTCTTCGAGCTTTTAAGCACACACCCGAATATGCTGAAACGCATAAAGCGTTTGAGCGAGTGGGAGAGGCGGTAGGAACTTGAAATTCAATTTTGAGGCTACAGGTATAGGCAGCGTCCCATTCAAGGATGCCAGGACGGCTTGCGGCGTCATATCGAAGCAATTTAAGTCGATTCCATTCTGGCCGCAGCTTCCGAAAAGATCCTTCCTCGAGAACATGTACGTCCAGTACGCCGAGAAGATCCCAGGCCTCGTAATGGACGAAGAGAATAAGACCGTCTATATTGACACTGGCGCGGTAGCCGCCGCGATCGAAGAGGTCTACGGGAAGTATCTCGACGGGGACGTCGAGTTCTTCAAGATCTCCGAGGACCGCGCTGAAGGGTTCTATGAGTTTCTCGAGAGTTTTAAGAACCCCTCCGGCGCCGGCGTATCGCTTATCAAAGGGCACATAACGGGCCCGATAAGCTACAGCCTTTTCCTGACCGACCAGAACAAGAAATCGGCCATATACGACAAGGACCTGTTTGAACTCATAACGAAGGTCCTCGCCATGAAGGCGAAATGGCAGATAAGGAAGATGAAGAAGGTATTTGCCCGCACCGCCATATTTATAGACGAGCCGTACCTGGTCTCAATAGGTTCGAGTTTCGTGAACATCAATATGGAGGAGGCGGCCAAAAGGCTGGACGAGGTCGTCGAGGCCATAAAGAAAGAGGGCGCGCTTGTCGGCGTGCATTGCTGCGGGAATACAGACTGGCCCTTTCTTCTCAAAAGAGGTATTGACATATTAAGCTTTGATGCATATAATTTTAGCAAAGAATTTTCTTTATATGCCGCGGATATAAATAATTTCCTGGCTAAGGGCGGCACGATAGCGTGGGGGGTGGTGCCGGCGGCAGACACGGTCGAGAAAGAGACGCCGAAGGCTTTGGCGAGCCGCGTGAAGACCGCGATCGCGGGCCTGGTAGATAAAGGCATCAGCAGGGAGGCCATCTCGTCGCTCGTCACTCCGAGTTGCGGAGTTGGAACCCTGGATGAAAGTACGGCGAAGAAGGTCTTCAAGACAGTTAACGAATTATCCGAAGAATTGAGGAAGATTTAATAATCATGGGGAAGAATTTCATAGCGCTGGAGGACGAATACTCCAGTTTCAAGAAGTCGAAGGCCGTTATACTGCAGGCGCCGTATGACAAGACGGCTACTTACATCAAAGGAACGGTCGACGGGCCTTCAGCCATAATAAACGCCTCAGCGTACCTGGAGCGTTACGACGATGAGCTCAATCAGGAGACATTCAGGGCCGGCATACATACCATGGATCCGCTCGATATAAGAGATCTCGAGCCGGAGGAGATGGTCGAGAAGATGCGCGTGGCCGTCGCAGAGTTGCTCAAGGGCGGTAAATTCCCGATAATGCTGGGCGGGGAACATTCCGTAACGATCGGCGCTGTCAGGGCTTTTAAAGAGACTTATCCCAATCTTTCAGTCCTTCAACTCGACGCTCATTATGATATGAGGAACGAATATATGGGCTCGCCCCTTAACCATGGGTGCGTAGCGCGCAGGATAAGCGAGACATGCCCCATAGTCCAGGTCGGCACGAGGAGCCTGTCTAAAGAGGAGAAGGAGTTCCTTACCGCCCAGACAAACGGTAAAGTTACGACTATAAGCGTATACGATATACTGAACATGCCTATGTGGAAAGACGCTGCCTCGAGCAAATTGACCGAGAATGTATATATAACCATCGATATGGATGTGTTTGACCCGGCTATCGCGCCCGCGGTCGGGACGCCGGAACCGGGCGGGCTCGGCTGGTATGAGATGCTGGACTTGCTTCGCGATGTGTCGCGCGATAAGAAGATTGTCGGGTTCGATGTGGTGGAGCTCTGCCCGATAAAAGGGATGATCTCATCCGACTTTTTGGCCGCGAAGCTGGTCTACAGGCTCTTGGGGTACGTATTCTCGAATAAGAAGTAGTGATATTACACACGAGGAGATAAGATGCTTCTGGTACCGAGGAAGAACCTGCTCGTTCCTAAAAAAGCGTTCTTTACAAAGGGCGTCGGGACGCACAAAGCGGAACTGCGCAGTTTTGAGTTGGCGCTCCGCGACGCCGGAATAGAAAAATGCAACCTCACTCACGTCTCCAGCATACTTCCCCCGGAAGCGAAGATAATATCCCGCAACGAAGGATTAAAAGAGCTCTATGCCGGGATGATAGCTTTTACCGTTATGTCCAGATGTTGTTCGAATGAGCCGCACCGCCTTATAGCCGCTTCGATAGGCTGCGCTGTCCCGGCGGATAAGAGCGCGTACGGATACCTTAGCGAGCACCACGCGTTCGGCCAGAATGAAAAGGTCGCGGGCGATTTCGCGGAAGACCTGGCTGTAGAAATGTTAGCGTCGACTCTCGGCCTCGAATTCGACGAAGATAAGTCCTGGGATGAGAATAAAGAGATATACCGCCTGAGCGATAAGATAGTCCATACCTCAAATACCACGCAGACCACAGTGATAGGCCCCGAAGGCTATTATTCCACAGTCGTCTCCGCAGCAGTATTCCTGTTCTGAAACTTTTTGGATCCAACTCAAACCTAAGCCTCGTTATTCGAGCACTGAAAATATTTCC
>JAQUSE010000282.1 GCA_028715235.1 Candidatus Omnitrophota bacterium
CCCGGCCGAAGCGAAGAAGGATTTTAAGACAGCGGAAATGATATTGCTTGCCCTGCTTATAGACGGGCAAAATTATACGGAGACGATAATGAAGGCAGTATCACCGGAGGAATTCAAGGATTCGTCGGTCAGGGACGCGGTCAGCGCCGTATATGCCATGCATAAAGAAGGCGTCCAGGTGACTGCCGCAAAGCTGATAAATCATCTGGGGAACGGCGTGGACGCCAGCGCCCTGGTATCGGAGGCTGTGAATTTATTGGATATGATGCAGGAAAAGGACAAGGCGCTGGAAGATTGCGTCGCGAGGATGAAGAAAGATAACGTCAAGGAAAGGCTCTCCGGACTCCAGGACGCGATCAGGATAGCCCATGGCAAAAAAGACGAGGAAGAAGTAAAGAGGCTTGTTACAGAGTACAATAGCCTGGTAAAGGCGGGCAAGACATGAAAATAAAGACCAGAAAGAAAAAGAATTTTCCTAAATACAGGAAAACAAAACGCCGCGGCGGCCTCAGGGTCGTATTGACGCAAGTCCAGCCGAAAATGGCGGTAAAAGGCGATACGCCGGAAGACGAAAATAAGACGCCGGCCAAGAAACGCAGGTTGAAAGAGCTTACCGAGCTGATCGCCCTGGGCAAAGAGAAGGGGCATCTAACGTTCGAAGAGGTCAATAATATCCTGCCGGTCGACATAGTCTCGTCCGAGGAGATCGATGAGATACTCGGGATACTCGGGGAAGAGAATATAAAACTTGTAGACAGCGAGGAAGAACTTCTCAAAGAGGGCGCCGAGGAAGAGCCGGCCGAAGAGAAGAAGGAGGAAGTCGAAGAAGTTAAAGAGGTCTCCAGGCTCGCGGCAATAGACGATCCGGTCAAGATGTACCTGAGACAGATGGGGCAGATACCTCTGCTTACGAGGAAAGAGGAGATAGAGATAGCTGAACGCATAAAGGTCGCCGAAGGGAAGTTCAGGGAAGCTGTGCTTGCCGTGATGCTGTCAAAGCACAAGGCCATAGAGGTCGCCGATAAGATACTTACAAGCGAGCTCAACGAAGAAGAGTATATAAATACGGACATGCGCCTGAAAGGCTCGAAGCTGAGAAAGAGGCTTTCGCGCCTTGTCTCCGGGCTGAGAAAAGCCAGGAGCAAATCCAGCATTGCCGAGCTGATAAGAGAGATGAATCTCGCGATGACCGTTATCGACGAGATGGTGAAGAAGATCGAGGAATACCTCGAGGAATATTCGAAGATAGACGGCAGGCTTTCCAAACTTAGGAAGAAAGGCAACCGCCTTGAAGTTAAGAAATTATTGAAACAGAAAAGAAAGATAATAAGGGAGTTCGGCGAGCCCATAGAAGCCATCAGGGAGCATTACAAACTTATAAAGTCCACTGAGACGAAATTCAACAAAGCTAAAAAAGAGCTTGTCGCGGCCAATCTGAGGCTCGTCGTCAGCATAGCTAAGAAATATACGAATAGAGGGCTCTCATTCCTTGACCTTATCCAGGAAGGCAATATAGGCCTTATGAAAGCCGTAGATAAGTTCGAATATAAACGCGGATATAAATTTTCCACTTACGCGACGTGGTGGATAAGACAGGCCATTACGCGTTCCATAGCCGACCAGTCGCGGACGATAAGGATACCGGTCCACATGACCGAGACTATAAATAAACTTATAAAGGTGTCGAGGGTGCTCGTCCAGCAGAACGGTAAAGAGCCGACGCCCGAAGAGATAGCGCACAAGATGAGGATGCCCGTTGATAAGGTCCGCGGCATCCTGAAGATCGCCCAGGAACCTATCAGCCTGCAGACGCCGATAGGCGATGAGGGTGATACGCATTTCGGGGACTTCATAGAAGACAAGCGGGCGGTCTCTCCTGCGAATGCGACAGCCTATTCCATGCTCAAGGAGCAGATGGATGACGTATTGAGCACATTGACTGAACGCGAGAAGAAGGTGCTCCGGCTGCGTTTCGGGATAGGCGACGGATATCCAAGGACCCTTGAAGAGGTGGGAGCGGTCTTCAAAGTCACCAGGGAGCGCGTGCGCCAGATAGAAGCGAAGGCCCTGAGAAAATTAAGGCATCCGACTAGGTCGAGGAAATTGAAGAATTTCCTCGCGATAGGCGTCGGTGAGTAAAGAACCCATGAAAGTATGCCATCAGACATACGATGCGCTGAAGGTGCTTCTGGACCTGAGCCGTGTAGTCAGTACGTCCCTGGATCTCGATAAGGTAACGGCTCTAGTATTGAAGGAATCGATAAAAGCCCTGCATACAGACCATGCGGCCCTTTTCCTCGCGGACGAGAGCGCAGGGCGCCTTATACTATCAAAAGCGGAAGGGTTCAGCGGAGATGAAGCCGGCAATATAGGGCTTTTAGGCAGCTGGGAAATAATCAACGAGCACTTGCTGAAGGAAAGAAAAGGCGTTAGAGTCAATGATGTAGAGACGGACCCGCTATTTAAGAATAAGACGCTTCCTTTTTCCGACAGAAAGATCCCCGTAGGATCATTTCTTGCCGCGCCTCTCGAAAAAGATTCCAAGGTCATCGGAACCCTCATAGTCAGTAACGGCAAGCGGCCAGGCTGCCTCTTCTCGGAAGAAGACGAAAAACTCCTTATTACTCTTTCAAACTACATAGCTATAGCTATATCCAACGCGAAACTCTTCGAAGACCTGAGCAAGACGCAGGCTGAGGCGGCGCAGAACGAAAAGATGGCCGTTATCGGCACGCTCGCGTCCGGGATAAACCATGAGATAGCCAACCCGTTAGGCATAGCGCGCGCAAAGTCCGAAGCTTTTCTCCTGAATATCAGGGACAACCTGTATAAGGATAAGAGCCCGGAAGAC
>JAQUSE010000283.1 GCA_028715235.1 Candidatus Omnitrophota bacterium
TGCACCGGTACGATCCTCTGCGCCTGAAAGCCTGCCCTCAATTATGTTATAGGTCTTAAGCATTTTTTCTCCAGCATAAGATTTCCATGTTACCATTCTATCTCTTTTAAAATATTTCGCAACACTATAAACGCAAAAATCCCTTTCATTGATTTGAAAGGGATCCCATACGATAAATAAAAAGCCGATAAAGATCCAGCGGGTGCTTCTCTCCTCTTTTATCTTACTTGAACCGCTGGTCGCTTTGGCAACCCAACCACCTTTCCAGCCGATGTTCCGGCTGAAGTCAGGCTTGCGGCTTTGCGTCCTACGATTTCTCGTAGTTTACCTTTATCGGCTAATCTAAGTATATCATACATATCAGCTAAGACAATAGTATGCGCTCCTTCTTTTGTCTTCCTAACATCAATGAATTATTCACTTCATCAGTGCACTATCTTTTAAAAAGACTTTGTGTATAAGGATCTTCTCCAATAAAAAGCGCCGCGGTGGCAATCCGCGGCGCCTTTTATGTCTTATCTACCTGCTTTTAATAGCGAGGCCTATCCCCATACTTTATAAGGGTGCCATCGGCAGGATATGTATATGTCGTCCCACCGTGCGGTATCGATCTGGATCCTGGAAGATCACCAAACCACCAGTAAATCTCTGGCACAACGGCTGTCTTACACGCCATTTCTAACGCATCGAGGGCGTCATCATGGCCTTTCGGAAAGTACTTCATCTGCTCGAGCAGCATGTAATGCCGCTTGTTGAACTGTATGGTGCCGTCCTTCATCATAGGCTGAAGCGCCTCGATGCGGGCCCTCTTGTCTATGGTGGCCTTGAAGTCTTCCACATGTAGATAGATTCCTTCGGCTCGGGCACGCTCCCGCAGCTTGGAAGCTATGAACTCTTGAGCTTGGACTGAATCAAAGACGAACTTTGAGTAGTTACGTCTTTTGTGATGGACAAGTATGTCATTGATGATCTTATCCGGCAGCCGCCTTTCGACATCCGCATCAAGGACATACATGGCCTTACTATTGGTATCACAGGCTACGGTTATTATCGCCGAGTAGTCGCTGCTCTTATTCTGCTTGCCCATGCTTGGGTCACAAGCACCTACTATCTTCACATGTCCCGCAAGGCTTGCCAACAGCTCCTCCTCAGAGGCGAACCTATCGGTCCAGTCATGCCGGTCCTTCTCGTTGAAAGGGCAGTCTCTCGGATTGACAGGCTCGTTCTGCATTTCAGAGTCGAAGCTTATGTAGCCGTCACGCTCTCTCATGACCATGAGGTCATAATAGCTCTTGCTGGCCGGCCATAACACCTGGGCACCCTGAAGCATGGCAGCCTCATTGGCTTCATAGAACTTTCGGGCTGCCGTAGGCCCCTCTTCTCCTCCGTAAGCGTCCTGGTGGTTATATATTCTTATCCATTGTTCCCACAGGTTACCCGCTTCCGACCACGAAACGACCGACCTGTATATCCGCTTATTCCAGCCCGGATATGCGTTCGGGCTGGTCAGTTGGGCCAAAAGAGATCCGTAGTTATGAATGGTCCCGACACAGAGCATATTGGTCTTCGTCGTGCCGGACTTCAGTACCGATTTCGTAACCCAGTCATTGAGCTTGTATACGCTCTCTGGATTCTGCACGGCATCCCCCGGCTCTATGTCATCCATAATAATAAGCGACGGCCTAGCCTCCAGGTTGCGCCTGCCGCGTATCTGTTGTCCGGTTCCCAAGGCGAGCACCTTGATCCCGTTACGCGTGATAATTTCCCGCTGGGACCACCTGGCCGGAGCCGGCTTCCTGCCGAGCTCGCATATCTCCGGGAAATCCCGCATAAGAAGCTCGTTCGACTCGAGCTCACGCTTAATATCCGAGAGAAACCCCACCGCCTGATCATTCGTATTCGATATGATCACGATGAACCCTTCAATCCCGTGGCATATGCAGTAGATCACATATTCAAGGTTCGCGATCGTACTCTTAGCGCACCCACGTGGTGACGCTATCGCGCATCGTGACCCTCTCTTAAGGGTCATATCCGACAGCATAGTACTTAACTCCGCCTGAAATATGCCATCGGGTATATCGTGATAAATCGGAAAGTACATCTTCCGAAATATCGGGAAAACCCGCGACACCTCTCGTCTTGTCATGGCAAGCTTGGCGTATGCTGCCCTTACTTGGTCTCTATGTCCTTTTGAATCCATCTTCATGCTATACCTCCTTTTTGTTATCATTCGACAACTTGATCTCATCCACTAACGCCTTAACCTGGTCTATATCTTTCTTGGCCGCCAGAGCAGCGTTATCGGGGCTATTGATGATACTTTCGACCTCGATAATCTGCTTGTTGATGTCCGCTATGGCAGAAGCGGCGTCGCCTTCGGCCATATGGTGGAATACATCGCCCACGATCGTCTTCGGTTGCGCAGGCAGGTACCCCAAGGACTGCATTTTTTCAACCACCTCCTTCATGACGCGCCATGCCAGAAACTCAGATTGAGCCTTCTCACCATGAGAAGCTTCAGGGCTCCTGGCCAGGCGCATTAGATATTTATGATGCGACATTGCTTTCTGAAACATATCCCCGACGATCTGCTTGGCGAGATTGATATCGGGGGTAATGGCGTTTCGCTCTCGAAGATCCACAAGGTCCCGGCTTATGGTCTTCTCGCTACGCGCCAGGATCTGGGCGGTCTGCGCTTCGGTGTAGCCCTCCCCAATCAAGAACTCGACGCAGCGCTGCCTGTCCTCTTTTGAAGGCGTCTTCGGGTTGATGACGCCATCCTTAATGTGCTGAATGACCGAGAGGATAGACTCCTCATCTTTATACTGCGGCGTATCGTCATTA
>JAQUSE010000284.1 GCA_028715235.1 Candidatus Omnitrophota bacterium
CACAAAAGACCTAAACTCCGACGATTTGACTTAAATTGACTTAAGCGGAAGTGGCGGAACTGGCATACGCGCAGGTCTCAGAAGCCTGTGTCGCAAGACTTGAGGGTTCAAATCCCTCCTTCCGCACCACGAATTTAAGTAAACGGAGTCAGACGGGATTTGAAGCTCGCGAGCGCCGACCAACGGGAGGAAAAGGCCTCCGGCTGACAGCGAGCGAGGGGAGGTTACTTAAGCCGCCTCTGGCGGCGTAGTAACCAAATCCCTCCTTCCGCACCAATTTTGTTTTGTCTTACTCGGACAAAATTGATCCTGAGGAGGATGCAGTTAGACAGCAGTCCGACGAAGGACCTTATCAATTTGTGAGTTACACATATATGCAGTGAAGGTATTTCGGCAGCTAAAATGCTCACAATTCGTTCGTATTTTTAACGCTGCCTCAATATCAAATTTGCGAGCAAATTTGGACCTTATCAGTTCACGAGTATAACATTATCATATGAATCATTTAAAATTTAGATATTGGCTTATAATTATATCAATAGGCGCAGCTGTGCTCTCCCTTGGCGGATGCGCGACGCAAGGGCCTCATTTAAAAGTGGAACCGTCCCTGCTGAAGGACGCTAAGAATTTCGGCGGTATTCAGTATGTGCCGCTGGTGAAGGTATGCGATACATACGGATTGGAATGTAAATGGGATAGCGTGATAAAGAAGGCTGTGATAAAAAATAGGGCAAACGAGATCGCCCTTATGGCCGGCAGCGACAGGATACTGGTAAATGATACGGAGAAGAAACTTGATAACCCTGTGGTATTTAACTCCGGAGCCCTCTTTGTGCCTGTATCGTTCGTCAGGAATAACCTTGGCGCGGTCATCGGGAGCCGTGTTGTAGAAAAAGCGCCGCAAATAGAGGCGCCCAAGAGGGTCACGATAAAGACGGTGGTGCTGGATCCCGGGCACGGCGGGCATGATGCCGGCGCGATCGGCAAGAGGCTCAGGCTCTGCGAGAAACATGTAGCGCTGTCGGTGGCTAAGAAGGTGAGGGATATCCTGCAGGAGTCCGGAATCAAAGTGATAATGACGCGCAGCAACGATACATTTATCCCGCTCCCAAAGCGCGCGGAAATGGCGAATCGCAGCAGAGCCGACCTGTTTGTCTCGATCCATATAAACGCGTCGCGCTCGAGGGCGACGAAAGGGCTCGAATGTTATTTTTTGTCCAACGCTACGGATGACAATGCCCGCGCGCTCGAAGCCTTCGAAGACTCTTCCCTTAAGTTGGACGAAGGGGTGAGGGCCGAGCGTTCGAGGCAGTTGGACAAGACGCTGTGGGACATGGCGCTTACCGAGAACAGGCGCGAGTCGGCCGAACTTGCCGGATACATATGCGATTCTGTGGATAAGAGTGAAGCGCTGGAGAACAAGGGCACAAGGTCGGCAAGATTTTACGTCCTCAAATATACGCAGATGCCTTCCGTCCTTGTAGAGGCGGGGTATATCAGCAACAGGTACGAGGAACTCAAGCTTAAAGAGCCGAAATTCCAGGACAGGATAGCTGACGCGGTTGCCGATGGCATACTGAGGTATAAGAAAGAGTACGAAAGGACGGAAGGATTTACCAAGACATGAGCGACACAAGGCCTATAGGCGTATTCGATTCCGGGGTGGGAGGCCTTACGGTAGTAAGCCAGATACAGAAGATCCTGCCGAACGAAGAGATCATATATTTCGGCGATACCGCCAGAGTGCCTTACGGGACGAAGTCAAAAGAGACGGTAACAAGGTTCTCGGTCGAGAATATCGAGTTCCTGATGAAAAATAATGTCAAGATAGTCATCGTCGCCTGCAACACCGCTTCATCCCTGAGCCTCGATTTTCTGAAGAGGTGTTTCAGGGTCCCGATAATAGGGGTAATAGAACCCGGGGCGAAAGCGGCTGTGAAAGCGACGCGGAATAATATCGTAGGAGTGATCGGAACTCAGGCCACAATATCGTCGGGCGCTTATGAGAGGGCTATAAAAAAGATCGATCCTAAGAAGTCTATATTTGCCCAGAGCTGCCCGTTATTCGTTCCGCTTGTCGAAGAAGGGTGGATCGATAAGGGTGTGGCGCGTGAAATAGCGTCGATATATCTGAAGCCGCTGAAGAGCAACAAGATCGATACATTGATCCTGGGCTGCACCCACTACCCGCTCTTGAAGACCGTTATAGGCTCTCTTATGGGTAAGGGCGTTTTACTTGTCGATTCGGCCAAAGAGGTGACTGAAGAGGCCAGGGATGTGCTTGATTCGAGCGGGCTATTGAACGGCTCAAAAGGAAGGCGATCGCATAAATTCTTTGTAAGCGATGAACCTGCGCGATTCGTGAAAATTGGAGAGAGATTCCTGAAGCAGCGTATAGAATGTGTGAAGAGGAGCGACTGATGTACGAGATAAGGATAAAGTCTAATTTCAGTGCCGCCCACAACCTGAGGAATTATCGCGGAAAATGCGAAAAGCTCCACGGGCACAACTGGGTGTGTGAAGCGGCATTCTCTTATAAGGCCCTTGATAAGAACGGCCTGGCCGTAGATTTCAGGCATGCAAAGAAGATGTTAAAATGCGTCCTCGAGAAGCTCGACCATTCATATTTGAACGACTTGGGATCATTTAAAAGATCGAACCCGACGTCGGAGAACATAGCAAAGTTCATATACGATAGCCTTAAGCTTAAGAACAAGCACCTGAAGTCAGTCCTCGTATGGGAGAACGAAAACTCCTGCGCCCTGTTCGCTGGGGAAGGAGAAGATAATTGAAAGATAAGGCTGTGATCCTGCTTTCGGGCGGGCTCGATTCCGCTGTGACG
>JAQUSE010000285.1 GCA_028715235.1 Candidatus Omnitrophota bacterium
ACCAGATTACAGGGGCCTCCGGGTGTAAAGGGGCGTCCTCACGGGATATTCAGCCACTTCACTAGGGCAAGTCTTGTCTCGCGCGATATTGAAGGCATGGGCATGACGATATTCTCGGATTCTAAGATATCGCGGATGCACGAGGAAGGGGCGACCATTAAAGCGGCCGGAGGCGAAAAGTTGGCTGCGCCTCTTTCGGCTCGGCCCGAAATGTTTATAGGCGGACAATATCCGGGACGATTGAAGAAAAAGTACCGCACTCCCCGGGCCATGAAGAACGTCATCAAGATTGTCCTGAAAGGAAAGTCGTTTCTTGCGAGGATAAAGAAAAGGTCAAGAGAACTCATCCCGCTATTCGTATTAAAGAATAGGATCAAGATTCGACCGAGACTCGGGTTTTACAAGACGTGGGATGACATGCAGAACGAACGCATCAACATTCTTAATAAATCGATAAAGAAGGCGATTGAGAGCGTATGACAGTCAGAGAATCGATTCTCGAAAATATAAAGACCACGCTTGAAACTATTACGGAAGCGGGCGGTTACCACAACACGATTGCGAGCGTCCAGCGCTGGCGGCAATCGGGAAATAGTCTCGTTAATATTCCCTGTATTGTCATTAACGCGGGGCAAGAGAGTAAAGAGCCGGTTCCGAATCCTTTCACGACCTGCCGATTTACCGTGTATCTCGATGTCTGGACAAGACAGGACGAGTCGGATCCGGCCTCAACCGACGCAATACTCAACAGTCTTTTGGGTGATGTCGAAAAGGCTCTCATGATCGATGTCACAAGGGGAGATTTCGCAAAGGACACCAATATAAGGTCGAATGTCATGTTCGAGACAGCGGAGGGTCAGCCTCACGCCGGCATAATCATAGAACTCGAAATCGTTTATCAGCACAGACAAACCGATCCCGAAATAGCGGGATAGAAGGAGGAAGGATGCTATCAAGAAGAAGGCAAATTGCCGTAAAGACGGAAGCCCAAGAAGGCGTTGCCGAGGCGGTATCGGCAATAGACGCGAAGCTTCTCGTGTACGACCCCAAGGCGAGTTTTGACACGGAGATGTTCGAGCGTAATCCCGCCCGCAGGTCCTTTTCGCCTTTAGGAAAGATCCCGGGTAAGAGGCCCGCGGGACTTTCATACAGGCTCGAATTAAGGGGATCGGGCTCGGTTGCGGTACTGCCCGAATGGGCGAAGGTATTCGGAGCGTGCGGTCTCGAAGCGAGCGAACTTAAATCGATAGGTATAGGCGCGGTTACCGGCGGGCCGTTTCTTCACACGGAGTTTATCACAGACGGAACCTCCGGGGCCACGGGACTCGTCGTAATGAAGACATCGAACGGATCGCCCCTTATATATTTTATTCCCGTAACGGGGACGTTCCAGTCGGGCGAGACGATAACGGGGGTAAGCTCAGGCGCCACAAGCGTCATTTCGTCGGCTCCGATAAGCGCGGGCTTCTGTATGCATCCGGTGTCGGATGAGATACCGTCCGTGACCCAAGGGCTATATGAAGACGGAATGCGTAAGCTCATAAAAGGTTCGAGAGGCAAGGCGAAGATCAGTTTAAAGTCGGGTGAGCCGGTCATGGCGGACTTCGAGTTTCAGGGGGTGGAAGCCGGCGTTACGGACGAAGCCATGCTTGAGGATATCGCCCACGAGACGACAAAGCCGCCCGTATTCTTAAACGCGCTCTTTACGGTTGACGGTTTCGCCGCGCGCATAGAGGCGATGGAGCTCGATCTTGCCAATACCCTTGTTTCAAGAGACGACGTAAACGATGCGAAGGGGATATTGTCTTTCGCCATTACCTCGAGAAACTATCAGGGCTCATTTAACCCCGAGATGGTGAAAGCGGTGGAACACGATTTTCACTCTAAGATGTTTTCAGGGCAAGAGATGACTGTCGATTTTACCGTGGGCTCTGTCGCGGGCAACAAGTTCCGTTTCTACATCCCGCGGGCCCAGTACGTGAAGGTCGAGGACGAAGAAAGAGACGGCCTGCAGCTGGCCAAGTGCTCGTTTTCGCTTAACGGGTCAATGGATCCGGGCGACGACGAACTGGCGATACTCGTTCTATAAAAAAGAGAGGAAGGAAAACATGCTTACAGGAATAAATATTTACGAAACAAAACCCTACAGGTCGAAGCTCGACAAGGACAAAGAAAACCAAAGCGTTTTTCATATCTGTCCGATCGACGCTCATCTTAGGGCCTACATAGACGACCAGACGACGAGCTTCGAGATAAGCTCCGATAACCCCAAGGATAAGGCGAAGGCAAGCGTCGCCGCGGCCAAGCGGAACATCTTATTCGTCAGGTTCGGACTTAAGGGTCTGGAGGGGTATCTTGACCCGAGGGACAATAAACCCCTCAAGTTCGACATCGTTTCTACGCCCGTTAACGGCAAGAATTATAACGTCGTGACGGACGAGATCATTGCCGTGTTTCCGAAGGCTCTCATAGACGAGCTTGCCGAGGTCATATCGGGCGAGAACTCTTTATCGGGGGAAGAGCGAAAAAACTGATTCTGGCGGTCTGGCTTACGAAGCTCGGTCTTGACTGCCGGATATGCTCCGACGCTCAAAAAACGGAACGGGGTTGCATTAAAGATTCGCCTATCCCGGGAGCGTGGAAAATAGGAAACGATGAGTTTTCCAGATGTCCGCGGGCCCTCGTAACGGAAAAGAGTTTCGAATATTTGAACGCTTATTATTTCTTCGAGAAGGGGTATCTGCCGAATCCGGGAGGGTGGATGGATCAGCCGGTTAAATTCATAGAAGCGATTGTCGTGATGGCGCACGAATTCATAAGAATAGGAAAGAAGGA
>JAQUSE010000286.1 GCA_028715235.1 Candidatus Omnitrophota bacterium
GCTTATCTGTGGTCTCCAGCTATCTCAACAGGGAGCTGTCCGAGGGCGAGCTTTCGATGTTGACAAAATTGATCAGTGGGACGAAAAGGATAGTGGCCAAAGGCGTAAATGTCTCGCTTATCGAGCACGACAGCGAAAGTTACGCAGGCGAGCTCGGCATGATCATGCATAAGCTGATGGAGATAGAGAACATCCCTGTGCTGTTCGTATTGGTTAACAGCCCGAGAAGAAGAGTGGATATCATAGCGCGCAGTTCCCTGCAGGCAGTAGATGTAAATAAGATAATGGCCCATTTCGGCGGAGGGGGCCATCCGGGCGCCGCGAGCGCCAAGATACGCGATACCGACATAGGCGCGGTAAGGGACAAGCTTATGAAAGTATTGAAAGATAATATAAAAGTCAGGAGCTACGCTAAGGATGTGATGTCAAAAGAAGTAAAGGCCCTTTCCGTAAATGACAGCATAGATACTGCGAGGAAAGCGCTTTCAGATACAAAGCTCGGCGGGATGCCGGTCATGGACAACGGCAAGGTGGTCGGTATAATAACGCCGGACTGCCTGAATAAGGCGGATAAGGGCGGCCTCGGCCATTCCCGCGTAAAAGGTTACATGTCGAGGAATATAGTGAGCGTAAAACCGGGCACTCCCCTGCATGCCGTCAGGAAGATAGTATCGGAGCATGATATCGGGGTCATTCCCGTGATGAGCAATAAGCGCGTGGTGGGAGTTATAAACAGGACCGATATCCTGAGGAATATACACGACAGCCTTTTTCTTAAGCCGCACGCAGTGAAAAAACAGGTAGTCGTGAATATGTCTAAGAAGATGAGCGCGCTCCTTCCCGGGGAGATAATGACGCTCCTGGGGAAGATAGGCAGGAAAGCGAATTCGTTGGGCTACGGCGCTTTTTGCGTAGGCGGGCTCGTGAGGGACCTGATGCTGGGGGTCAAGAACCTGGACCTCGATATAGTAGTTGAAGGCGCGGCGATAGAATTGGGGCGCGTCCTCGCGCGCGACCTCAAGGCTTCGCTTGTGGCGCACAGGAGGTTCGGGACATGTTCCGTCATTACGAAGGGCAGGTTGAAGATAGATCTTGCCACTGCGAGGAAAGAGGTCTATGAACGGCCCGCGGCCCTTCCCACTGTGGAATTCAGCTCCCTGAAGAACGATCTTGTGCGCAGAGATTTCACGATAAACGCGATGGCAATAAGCCTGAATAAGGCGAGCTTCGGCCGGCTGGTCGACTTTTTTAGCGGCGAGGCAGACCTGGCGCGCGGACGCATAAGGGTTATGCACGACGGGAGTTTCATAGACGACCCGACCAGGATATTCAGGGCCGTCCGTTTTGAGCAGAGATTCGGTTTCATAATAGATTCCCATACCGAGGACCTCATAAAACACGCCATCAGCCTCGAGATGTTTGATAAGGTCGAACCTCAGAGGATACGGGACGAGGTCGTGCTGATCCTTAAAGAAGAAGAGCCTTTCAAGGCGTTGAGGAGAATGGCGGAGCTCGACGAATTGCGGTTCCTTCACCCGGGCATAAGATGGGACAGGCGCATCATTAATTTATACAGGTCGATAGAGAAGACCTGCCGCTGGTATGACAGGGCTATCTTCAAAAAGAGGAATATAGATAAATGGATAATTTATCTCATGGCCCTCATTGAGGAGATAAGCTATAAAGACGTTGCGGCAATGTGCGGCAGGTTTGTCTTCAGGAGAGGCGATACCATAAGGATACTTTCATATAAAGAATCGGCGGATAAGGTGAGTAAAGCCCTGATGCCGGCGAACGCGGTCCAGTCGAGCACGGTATATAACCTGCTGGAACCGCTTTCTTTTGAGGTGATATTGTTGATTATGGCGAGGTCCGGCTCAAAGAAGGCCAGGTCGCGGATCGAAGATTTTTTCCGGAAGTACAATGGGACCAAGATAAGGATCAAGGGCGACGATCTGAAATCGATGGGAATGAAGCCGTGCCCTGATTTCAAGCTGATCCTGGATAAGGTCCTGGACGCCAGGATAAACGGCCTGTTGAAAACTAAAAAAGATGAACTGGCATATGCGGGCAAGCTGGTAAGAAGAAGATGCGTGTAAGTTAAATGCAAATCCGGAGAATAACATGAGCACACAAAGGCCCGGAAGGGTGCAGGAAGCTATAAGACAGGAGATATCCAAGATCCTGCAGTCCGAGATAAGGGACCCAAGGATAGGTTTCCTGACGGTCACAAAAGTCGAATTGACCAAAGACCTTCGTTACGCCCGCGTATATTTCAGCGTTTTAGGTGAGTCAAAAGACAGGCATCTGGCGCTTAAAGGCCTTAACAACGCTAAAGGATATATTAAAGGATTGCTTTCGGAAAAGATAAAACTGCGATTCATGCCGCAAATAGAATTCAAGATAGATGAATCGCTTGGGCGCGCGCAGGAGATATACGATATATTGGATAAAATCAAAAGGGAGAAAACCAATGAAGAAGATAATAGAGGCGATAAAGAAGCATAACAAGTTCCTGATAACCGCTCACGTCAATCTCGAGGGCGATTCGATCGGCAGCCAGCTTGCCATGAAAGAGCTCCTGGCCGGCCTGGGCAAAAATGGGACAATAGTCGACAGCGATCCTGTGCCGGATCATTATAAATTTCTTCCCAAGGTCGGGGAGATATCGAATGATGTCGAGAACGCCCCTGATTTTGACGCGGCCATTGTCGTCGATTGCCCCACACTGAAAAGGACGGGCCGGGTCAAGGATATGATTTCCAAATACGGGGTAATTATAAATATAGACCACC
>JAQUSE010000287.1 GCA_028715235.1 Candidatus Omnitrophota bacterium
CTGGCAATATAAACAGCCGGCGACGCACCCCTGCATGAACAGAAGAAACCGTATCCCGGGACCGTCCTGCGTCGCGAAACTCTCTATCGAATGGATCCGCCCGACGCGGGATTTTTTGCTACATTGTTTCATGGAGCGTCCTTGCCAATACCTCTCTCTGCTGTTCGGGCAACAATTTGTTAAAATGGACCGCGTATCCCGACACGCGGATAGTGAGCTGCGGATATTTATGCGGGTGGCGCATCGCGTCTTTGAGCGTCTTCTTGTCGATCACGTTGATATTCAGATGATGGGCTCCTTTTATAAAATAACCTTCGAGCAAGGCCGCGAGATTGGATACCCGCTCATCCTGAGTCTTTCCTAACGTATCCGGCACGGTGGTAAATGTATTTGATATACCGTCCCTGCATTCGGAATAAGGGATACCGGCGACGGAATTCAAAGACGCTATTACCCCGCTTTTATCCCTGCCGTGCATAGGGTTTGCCCCGGGAGCGAAAGGTTCGCCTTTCTTTCTCCCGTCCGGGGTGGCCCCCGTCTTCTTGCCATACATAACATTCGAAGTGATGGTGAGAACAGAGACCGCCGGGAGAGAATCCCTGTAAAACTTATATTTTTTTATCTCCGCAAGAAATGTATTCACCAGGTCGACGGCCCGGCCGTCCACCCTGTCATCATCGTTCCCGAAAGCATAAAAATCTCCGGTTATCTTAAAATCTGTCGTAAGGCCTTTATTGTTACGAACAGACCTGACTCTGGCATAGCGGATAGCGCTTAGCGAGTCGGCTACGACCGACAGGCCCGCGATACCGAATGCCATATAACGCGTCAGCTCCGTATTTAAGAGCGCCATCTGCGATCTTTCATAATAATACCTGTCATGCGAAGAATGGATGATATTGAGGGCCTGGACATATGTCCTGATCGTCCAGCGCAGCACCTGCATGTATCGCTGTTTTACCTCATCGTGGTCCAATATAACGGAGCTCATCGGCGCTATCCCCGGGACAACTGTTTCTCCGGTGATCTCGTCGGCGCCTTCGTTTAACGCGTATAGTAATACTTTAGCGAGATTGCACCGCGCTCCGAAATACTGCATCTCGCTCCCGTTCTTTAAAAGAGAGACGCAGCATGAGATGCTGTAATCGTCTCCTCCTATCAATCGCATCAGATCATCATTCTCATACTGGATAGAGCTCGTGGTGATAGATACCCTGGCGCAGAACCTCTTAAAATTATCGGGAAGCCTGGAAGACCACAGGACAGTAAGATTAGGCTCGGGCGCGGGCCCTAAATTGTATAAAGTCTGCAGGAATCTGTAAGACGTCTTTGTGACCTTATGCCTTCCGTCTATGCCTACCCCGGCGATGCTCTCCGTTATCCATACCGGATCCCCGGCGAATATCTCATCATATGATTTCGGCCTAAGGTGGCGCACCATGCGCAGCTTTATCACAAAATCATCTATCAATTCCTGCGCTTTCTCTTCGGTCAGCAACCCCCGGTTAATATCTCTTTCAATATATACGTCAAAAAAATTACTCACGCTGCCTAAACTCATGGCGGCCCCGTCCTGTTCCTTTATGGCGGCAAGATACGCGAGATACACCCATTGGATAGCCTCTGTCGCGTTCTCTGCCGGCCTATTCAGGTCGCAGCCGTAAGACTTGCCCAATTCCACGATATCTTCCAGTGCGCCTATTTGATCCGCTATCTCTTCCCTTAATTGTATCGCCTCCCGGGAAGAATAGTCCTCGAATGACTCTTTATCGTGTTTTTTCACTTTTATAAGCTTCTCTATGCCATACAACGCCACTCTCCTGTAATCGCCTATTATCCTCCCTCTCGAATAATTATCCGGCAGCCCCGTAATAAGCCCGGTACCGCGGGCCTTTAATATATCGGCGGTGTAAGAATCGAAGACGCTGTCGTTATGCGTCTTCCGGTATTTTAAATATATCTCTTTTACCTTGTTATCCAGCTTATATCCATAGTCCTCGCAGGCTTTCTCCACTATGCGTATCCCGCCCAGCGGTTTTATCGCCCTCTTGAGCGGTTTGTCGGTCTGCAGCCCTTTAATGATCTCCAGCTTCTTATCTATATAACCGGGCTTATGGCTTGTGATCGTCGATACGGTCGATACATCAACATCATAAACGCCGCCGTTCTTATGCTCTTTTTCGAAAAGCCTGAGACACTTCTGCCATAACTTTTTGGTCCTGGGGGTAGGCCCGCACAGAAATGATTCATCGCCGTCATACGGCTTATAATTTCTGATGATAAAATCCATTATGTCGATCGCTTTATCCCATCTTCCTCGTATAAACATATCATCTCCTGTAAAAAAGATAAACGCCCGGATCCTTAAAACCCAGGCGTTCGATTTTGCATATTCGCGCTCCCGCATGGTTACCCATGTCTACCGCCAGTCGCGCTATTTTGGACCAGAATTGTAGTCGTATCTTACCAGATAATCAAAAGACTGTCAACGAAGATATAAATTCGTCATTTATCCATTCCTTAAGATAATCTGTCTAAAATCTCGCCGAGCGATACCAGCGCAATAGTCGTTTGTTGATCGGATAACGCATAAGGGATAATAAGCATATCGCTGTGGACTATGGCGCCGCATGAATAGACGACGTTCGGAACATACCCGGAACGGCTTTTATTTTTCCAATGAATAAGCGGTTCCCTCAATCGTCCGAGTACGCGCGAGGGATCTACGCGGTCAAGCAGGGCCGCGCCGAGAGAGTATTGACGCAGCGGGCCAACGCCATGAGTTAAAAA
>JAQUSE010000288.1 GCA_028715235.1 Candidatus Omnitrophota bacterium
GATATTTACCCGTATTCGTATCCGGATCGAAGGACGCTATATCAGGCAGGTGCGCCGGCGGGTCGCTCACACCATAGGCATTCATCGTTTGCTGATTTGCCATTTTCAGCCGTATAAAATCGATATCATCGGCAGTCGAATTAACCGCATTCATGACCAGCCGGCCGGTTGTCTGATCAAAGGTATATTCGTCATCGCCGATCGCGCCGTTCCCATCGACGTCATGCAGATTATCCTGGATAAGCTTCAGGATATCCATATCCGCAGCGGTTATCTTTTCGTCGTGGTTCAGATCCGCCGCGCGAACACGGGACAACAGTTCCGGCCAGGTTGTCCCGGAAAGTGTTGTCGTGCCCATGTGCGTAGAAAACGACCTCATGAGCGCCAGGTCTTCCGCGGTGATCTTGCCGTCAGGAACATTATTCGGGCCTGTAAAATCCCCCCTCAGGACCTGCATATTCTGGCCGGTCGTACTATTCTTGACCGTACAGAGCTGATATAAGAGCTTATAGGCATTATCAAAAAGCGTCACATCCTGACCGTCCACAATGCCGTCGTCGCTATTATTGATATTGGCGATGGCAAGATCGGCGTCATCAAGACCGAGGGTATCCCAGAGCTCACGGTAATACAGTATCGCGCGCATGATATCGATCTCGTCAGCAACTTCGAATTTTGTCTGGCCGGGGCTGTAGTGCTTTAAACTATGGCTTGTGGCATCCCAATACAGATCATCGGCGCCTATCGTCTCGTTATTCGTGATAAGCTTGCCTTTTTCCAGGTATTCATGTACCGCATTAAGAAGCAGGATATCGGCCGGGTCAACGCCGTTTACACCGTTGGTATCGGCACGGTTAGCCTCGTCAACGGTGATATACTGCCCGGTCAGGGCCTTATCGTCGCCGATAGCATCTTTTATCCTCTCGACGTCAGCCCAGGTCACACTTCCGTCGCCGGTCACGTCTACCATATTGGCAATGACATTATTCAATATCTCGAGGTCTCGCTCGTCCAATCCCAAACCGTCGATATCGGCCGCATCCAGATACGTGGCAAACTGGGATATGCTAAGGTACTGTATGACATCATCAAGCGTCTGGACGTCCACATAATCAAGTCCGCCGAGGATAGGTTTTGATTGTCTGTCATAAGGATTGGTACCCTGATCGATCTCTTCTTTATCGGAGTATCCGTCATTGTCGGAATCGGTATCTTTCCAGTCGACGAACCCGTCACCGTCGATATCGATATCATGCCTGTTATACAATCCTTCAGAAATACCGTTCAGGATAAGCCCGTTAACCAGCGCGTTGACAAAGGCATCCTTATCGAAATTCTGGTCGATACCGGCTATTAGGCCGGTTATAGCCTGATCGGAGGCGAACATCTGAAGAAGCTTACCCTCCAAGGCGCTCCTGGTCGCATACTGAGAGAGGTCGATCGGCTTGCCTAAGAGGACACTCACGAGCGCCGATGTTTTTGGTAACGTGGCAAGTTTTGTTATGACATCGCCGATAAAGTGCGCCTTTTTCTCGGCATCGCCGACTCCAGCCTCAAATTCAATGCCTTCTATTTCATCACGCAGCGCCGGCTCTACGGCAGAAAGCGCTAAAAGGGCTTCCCGCAGCATCGTCAATGATTTTTCGTTAAGGTCGAGCATCCCGTCGCCGTCCGTATCCTCGATAGTCGGCTGATACGGCCGGCTGTTCGCGTCGAAAGGATTAGTATTATGGCCTATCTCACACCCATCCGAGAATCCGTCATTATCGCTGTCAGCATCTTCCCAATTCAGGCTGCCGTCCTGGTCTATATCGGTCATGTTACCCGCAAAATAGACCTCCTGTATCTTTTCAATGATGTCGGGTACGCCGTTTTGATCTCCATCGTACATGAGGCTCACCATCTCGAGCTTATACTGGCCGTAAATGGCTAATTCAACCTGATCACTTACACCGTTTTGATTGGTGTCAGCCTTATCGGCAGCCGTCAGTAGAGTCGTCATATTCCCGAAAAGGAGGTATTCCGCAGCGTCAGGCATACCGTCAGCGTCCTGGTCGAAATTTATGTCGTTGATACGCATCGACCCCCACAGGGCATATTCGACACGGTCATCAATGCCATCCTTGTCGTAATCCATCCTCTGCTCATTCACGTCGGCGATTCCGTCGCCGTCGGCGTCCAAGTCGCCGTTCATATCTTTCATAAACTTAATAATGGTGTCATAGAGGTCGAAGTCCTCTTTGTTTATCAGCCCGTCGCCGTTCAAGTCGGCAGTCTTAACATCGTTAATGTTCAGGTTCAATTCCTGTATGGTGCGTACGGCCTGTATATCCTGGTCATTGATAACATGATCGCCGTTGACATCTTTATAATGCGCGATGGCTTGCGTCAGCAGTTCTTTATCTTTCTCGTTAACGTACCCGTCGTTGTTCAGATCGGCTAACGCGATATCGTGGAAGCTGACACCGAGATTGGCGAAACGGATCAGTTCCTCCATCCTGCTCAGATCTGTCCCGTTAATAGACTGATCCTGGTTCAGGTCAAGGAAATTGATGACCATATTATTCAATGCGGAGACGTCACGCGCGGTTATCTGACCGTCACCGTCCACATCAGCGTTCTTCAGCTGATCGGCGCTCAGGAGATTCTGTCCGCGTTTGATAAGATTGGAATTAGGATCTGTCGGAATTGTCTTCTGGGCGATTTCTTCGCTGTCGGAAAATCCGTCGTTATCCGTATCGACGCTGTTTGGATCGGTGCCGATCGTTTGTTCGTTCTCATCACT
>JAQUSE010000289.1 GCA_028715235.1 Candidatus Omnitrophota bacterium
CGGCGCAAGTGTTGCAGGATGTAAAGCTTAAAAATATCGATCTTCCGGACAGGGAAGGGGTAAAGGTCGGCAACTTAATAGTCCACGGCGCTTTCAAAGCCAGTGAAGAGCTCGAGACGAACATATACCTGACCAAGAATAAGGAAAAATTTGACGCTATAACGATCCTGACGCCTTCGGTAGGGGTCGAGCTGCCGGTAGGGGATCACAACTTCAGCGCCGATTATTTTCCCAGTATTTTTATGTACGGCAGGTATAACAATGAAAACCACGTCGACCATCTTGTCAGGGGCCTCGGCGAGATAAATTTTACCGATTACAAGATACGGGTGAAGGATGTCTATAGGGATTACACGGACAGGGCCGCGGATGAAAACTCGAGGCGTATAGGAAGACAGGAGAACACATTCAGGACAGATCTGGGGGCGCAGTTCAACAAGCTCGGTTTCGACGTCGGCTACACCAATATCTTTAACAGCTACAGCCAGCAGGACGACCTCGTCTACCAGTCCGTCACGTATGGCGATAAGGTGAGGATGACCAACATCGTAGACGCCGCGGTAAGCTACCGGATAATGCCCAAGACGGTGTTGTTTGTGGAAGGCGATCTTGGCTTTATACATTATATGAACAGCTCGATCCCTCCGGACGCGTATTTTGTGAACGCGCTTTTGGGCATCAGGGGCAAGCCTACAAACAAGATAGTCGCGGATATAAAAGGCGGATGCAAGTACCAGCATTTCGATAAATCGGATATCTTTAATGATAAGCCTTTCTTTGGTTTCACCGCGAGCGGCGGCGTGGATTTCCATCAGACTAAAGACGACATATGGAGTTTCGGCATAGATTCGAGCGTCTTCGAGTCGGACTATTCCAATAACAATTCTTACCACGGGACGATTGTGGACCTGCGGTATGTCCATAAATTCAATAAAAAAGTTTCCATAAGCCCGTTCGGCGCGTATCAGCTCAATCTCTACCCGTCCGAAACTACCGAAGGCGGCGTTACGGCAAAAAGATACGATAATTTCTTTGCCACCGGATGTTCGCTCAGGTACGATGTCCAGAAATGGCTCTCGGCCGAAGTGAAGTACGACTATACCAGGCGTTATTCAAGGTTCTCCACTTTCAATTATACAGACAACAAGGTCACATTCAGCGGAACCGTAGGATTTTAGCAAAATGAAGATTTTTATCACAATCCTACTCCTGGCGGCGGTTTTCGTTGTGCCTGTGTTTGCCGCCGATCCTGTCCCCCAGGGTAAATATAAATTACAACCCACCGACATCCTTCAAATAACCGTCCACGGCCAGCCCGACCTGACGACCAAGACGAGAATAGCCGCAGACGGCTATATATCATTTCCCTTGATAGGCCAGGTCATGGCCAGGGGTTTGACCGTCCAGGACCTTGAGGAGAAGATAAAGGAGCTGCTTGAAAAAGATTATCTGGTAAAGGCCGAGGTGCTGGTATTCATCGATGAGTATCATCCCAGGCAGGTCTCCGTAATGGGAGAAGTCAATAAGCCGGGCAAGTTCGATATGCCGGATGAGAGGGATATGACGGTCCTTGAGGCGGTGGCCATGGCCGAAGGCTTCACCAAAGACGCGGATGTGAACAGGACCAGAGTCATGCGCATAGAGGATGGGAAGAGGAAGACGCTGATAGTAAAGGTGAAGGATATAACGGAAAGAGGGGAGAAGGAAAAAGACGTAGTAGTGCAGCCTGACGATGTGGTCTTTGTCCCCGAGAGCTTCTTTTAATACGGAGAGCGTTTAGATGGATCTCACTCACATACAGAATGAGTCGAACCTGAGGGACTATATCAATATCCTGCGGCGGAGGATGGCCACGGTCGCGCTCTTCTTCATCACGACGGTGTTGGTCGTTACGATAGGCTCTTTCATGATGAAGCCGGTCTACCGGGCAAAAGCGGCTTTGATGGTAGACTTGGAGAACCCGAACGTGCTTACAGCCACCGGTGTAGTCGAGATACAATCTCAGAATTATTATTCGTACAAGGAATATTACCAGAGCCAGATGGGAATAATAACGTCGACGCCGATAATGCAGAAGGTTTTCGATGAGTTCGGCCTTGCGAATACGAAAGATTACGCGAACGTCAAGGAGCCGTTGAAAAAATTCATGAAGACGATCAGCGTGCAGCCGGTGCGCGATACCAGGCTTCTTGACCTTTATGTCGAAAATAAAGACCCTGTACTTGCCGCTAAGATAGCCAACAGGATAGCCGAGATATATGTAAAAAGGAATCTCTACTACATCTCAAAAACGGAGCTCCTGAACCTTCTTAAGAACGAATACCTGAAGCTTGACGCGAAGCTGTCGGAATATAATAAAGTATATAAAGAAAAGCATCCCGAAATGATCCGGCTGAAGAAAGAGATAGATGAGGTCATCGACAACATTGAGAAAGAAAAGTCGATGTCTTTCAGGCATGATTACAGCGAGGAAGAGAAGCTTCTGGATAATTTTAAGCACGCCCTGGAAGGCTTGAAAGCGAACAACGTCAGCGTTCTCGCGCCTGCCGTAACGCCTCCTGTCCCCCTGCGGCCAAAAAAGTTATTTAATATCCTGCTGTCCATAGTGGTAGGGCTTTTTGGAGGCGTTTTTTTGGCCTTCTTCTTCGAATACATGGACGATACGGTAAAAGAGCCGCACGAGATCGACAAGACTGTTAAATGGCCTTTTCTGGGGAGCGTTCCAAAGGTCAACCAGGGCGGGAAGATGGGCGAGCTTGAAAAAGATATATTTGTCCATG